>CALVKI010000061.1 GCA_944332635.1 uncultured Bacilli bacterium | reverse complement strand
CTGATAAATATCCATTGCTTACTATTCGTGTTTCTGGATATGCAGTTCGTTTCAATAAATTAACTAGAAAGCAACAAGAGGAAGTTATTGCTAGAACATTCCATGAGAAAATGTAATTATGAAAGCTAGCATTGATTCAATAGAAACTTTTGGATTGGTTGATGGTCCTGGTATTCGATGTGTGGTATTCTTTAATGGATGTATGTTGCGTTGTAAATATTGTCATAATCCAAAAATGTAAAAAAAGAGAGAAGAAAATTATACTCCAGAAGAATTAGTAAAAAAAATTAAAAGGTGTGAACCTTACTTTAAGAAAAATGGTGGAGTGACTTTTTCTGGTGGTGAACCATTGTTACATAGTGAATTTATTATTGAAGTTTGTAAATTGTTAAAAAATGATAATATTCATATTGCGATAGATACTTCTGGTGTAGGATTAGGTAATTATCGTGAAATTTTATCTTATGTTGATTTAGTTCTTTTAGATATTAAGCATACCACTCCAGAAGAATATCGTAATATTACGGGGTTGGAAATGAAAGAAGTGGAACATTTTATTGATGTTTGTAACGAGATGAATAAAAAGATTTGGATTCGTCAAGTTATTGTTCCAGGTATTATGGATAATTATGAGTATATGGATAGTTTAGTAGACTATTTGCAACATATTCATAATGTTGAGAGAGTAGATTTTCTTCCATTTCATCGTTTGGGACGTGAAAAATATATCAAATTAGGAATTTCCTATCCATATGAAGATAAACAAGATATGGATAAAGAAAAGTGCAATCACTTATATAATTATTTCAAAGAAAGATATTTTAAATAATATCTTTTTTTGTGTATTAAAATATTTTTGATATCTTATCATTGAGTATATTTTTTTCGTAATGAATAAACTCTAATGTTTAATTTATAAGCTTGAATCAATATTATATATGGTAGCAAGAAGTTATTTTTGGTTATTAAAGATTATTGAAAATTAAGATATATCTTGTCAGTTAGAATAAGTTTCTTTCTTAGAATAAGGAAATAGCATAAAGTTTATTTAGGAAAGTGGTTGTTGAAAAGTTTTAATTTTCACTCTTATAATGTCCAACATTTATCTATTTGTGCATTAATCGGTGTGTTAGATTTTTATGTTTTAATCCTTTAAAACTCTTATTTGTTGGAGTATCTTAGTTTTTGATATAAAAAATAGGATTGATATTATTTTTTTCATATTATTTTATTGGCGAAAAATTTTTTTCAAAGAATGTTATGATAGCAAATCATATTATTTCTTTTTTATCTCCTCTTATAATACAAATGAAAAAAGAATATATTAATTTGGGAAAAGCAAAAAGTGCTTATTTTATATCAATTAGTATTGATTTTATTTATTTTTATAAAAACTATATATTGTACTGATCAAATCATAGACGTTAATTGACGATATTGATTTTGAAAAATATTGCATTTATTTTAGAAATGTACTTAATATAATTTCTGAAGTAATAGAGATATTTAAGATATTTTTAGTCATATTTTTTACAATTTGTTATATAAATAAAAAATTATCTTTGTGTCAAAAGTTTATATAAATGTTAGTGCATAAGCAATGTTATTTAGTAGATAAAATAATTTCCAACTCTATTTTGTATAAGTCTGCTTTATATTAAGATTTATTTTATCTACAACGAATTAATTTAGAGATGATAATTAATTGTTTTTTAGGATTTTTTTATTATATGAAAGTAAATGAGTAATCATTTTTTATAAGATCTAATCCTTTTTATGCCAAAATTAATGAAATTATATATGCAATTTACGAAGATGAAGAATATAAAATTCATAAAATTTATTTGCTATGTCCACATATGAAATGTCATTTTGTTCTTAATTCTTATGATAACCTTATTGCTATTGCTATGGATCTAGATTTTCTTTAGATGGTAAATTAATCAATGGTCTAGTAATTAAAACTTTAATAAAATAATAGTATAAAAGTTTTTATTTTTTTCATACTACTAGTGAGGTGAGAAGATGAATAAGCAATGTGAATTAATTGAAAAAATTTATAAAGATGCTTCTATGGGAAGATTTTCTACGCAAAAATTATTAGAAAATTTAAAAGGCAAAGATAATAAAATTACTGGGGATGTAGAAGAAATTTTTAAGGGCTATTCTTCTTATGAAGAAAAAGCAAAAGAGATTTTACTTTCTAGGGATAAAACACCGGTGGAAGAAGGAAACATGACAAAAATGATGTCTTCTATGGGGATTTTTAAGGAGGTTCTTACTGATAATAGTGATTCGGCTATTGCAGATCTATTAATTCAAGGATTATTAATGGGTGAAGTGGAAATGAAAAAAAGAGTTGATAATGCTAGTGATGATATTAATAAAGATGATTTGGATTTGGCAAAAGAGTTTTTAAAATTTCAAAAGAAGGCACATAAAACAATGGAAAAATATTTATAAAAGACTAATGAGTCTTTTTCTTTTGTATATTTTTTTTCTTTTTGGGTTAGGCTATAGATAGGTGATGAATTTTGACAAAGTTTACCAAATATGTTATAATATGTTTCATCTCAGGGGGAGATTACATATGAAAACTGAAAATTTGCCGTCGAAGCAGAAGTTGTTGGCAACTACATTGTTTCTTTTTCTAAGTTTAATTTTTTGTTATTTCTATGCTTATCATCAAATTTATTCTAGTATTAAAGTGTCGGTTTCTAAAACAGCTATGATTGAGTATGGAAGTCCTAATTATGATATTCGACAAGTTGTGGAATCGGTTGATGGTGAAATCGTATCCATAAAAAAAGATATAGATACTACTAAAGTTGGACCACAAGAAATTATTGTTGAAGTTGAAAAGAATGAAATTATAAAAGAGGTGCCAATTTTAGTTGAAGTTAAGGATACTATTGCACCTGAAATACAGTTAAAAGAAGGTACTGTTTCTTTAGTTGCAGGTGATACTTTTAATATGTTGAATAATTTGTCAATGGTTTATGATAAGGTAGATGGAAAAATAGAGTATAAACAAAAAAATCTTGTTAATGATGGAGTGGATACTAACTATTATACAGTTGAAAGTAATGTTGATAATAATACACCTGGTAATTATCAAGTAATTGTTAAGGCTGTTGATATGTATGGTAATGAATCTTCTGTTACATATTCAGTGGTTGTTTCTGAAAAAGTAGAGGAAGTTATTTCTGTATCTGATATTGCATCAAATAATAATTACCAAAATGATTATGTTGCTACGGGAGATGTAAATTCATTAGTTGATTTTGCCTATGCCCTTATTGGCAGCCCTTATATCGCTGGAGGAAATAGTCCTGCTGGATTTGATTGTAGTGGGTTTGTCCAATATTTGTATAAACAAATAGGTATTTCTATTAGTAGAAGTAGTTCTACTCAAATGTATGATGGTGTTGCTGTTAGTTACGAAAATGCACAACCAGGTGATATTCTTATTTGGGGATATAGTGCTGGGATTCCAACGCATTCTGCTATTTATGTTGGTAATGGTCAAATGGTTCATGCTACAAATCCTCTTCAAGGAGTTATTGCAAGTGATGTTGTTGCTTGGACTCGTGGTAGTGGTACTCATGTTATTGCAGTTAGAAGAATTTAAGTTTTCTAATTTTTAATTATAAAAATATAAAAGTAAGTATAATTTTTTCCTTTTTGTTCATTCTAGTAATAGGAGGGATTATATGGAAACAGTACAAAAAATATTGTTAGTTATTACAATTATAGGAGCTATCAATTGGGGGTTAATTGGAATATTAGATTTTAATTTAGTTGATACTATTTTTGGAGTTGGTTCATTGTTTAGCAGGATTATTTATAGTTTAGTTGGAATTTGTGGACTAATTAATATTGGAATTTTGTTTAATCATATTGAAGCTAAATAGTTATTTTAAAAATAGTTTTCAAATTTTTAAAAAGGTGATACAATGATTTTGTATCATTTTTATTTGCCGATTTAGCTCAGTTGGTAGAGCAGCGCATTCGTAATGCGGAGGTCGAAGGTTCGAATCCTTTAATCGGCACCATTAGGAAATCTGTTCAAACTATTCGAACTTTTGATATAGGAATCAATCAGAAATGATTGATTTTTTCGTTTATATGAAAAAATCAACCTAGAAGAAAGGTTGGTATTTATGATTAATGTAATCAAACAAGGAATTGATATGGAGGAGTCTTTAAGAAAAAAATTAGAGATTATCTGTGATTTTTGTAATACTACTTTAACGTTTATAAATGGTAGTATAAGAAGAATTGATAAAACTAATTTAAATTATATTGAACCACATAGAATTATTATTAATGATATGACTTTTCTTGCTTTTAATTACTCTAATGAAATCTATATTAATAACTTGAGTAAAAAAATCAAATTAGCAGAACTCGAAAACTATATTAAATCACACTAACTATTCCATACAAATGATGTAGTGTTACAATTGATGTGAGACTTTTCTATATAGTAAAAAAGCAATAAGTCTAGTAAAATGTTCCAAAAACATTTTTATTAGAAAGGACTTATTGCTATGGCAAGTATATCACATTATCCACATAGTTTAAATACTAAATATTATGCTGTTTTATTATATAGAAACAAAAATTCTATCTCTTTTGTTTGTAGGAGATATAAATTTTCTAAAGCGTTTCTTATGTGTTGGAATAAAAAATTTGATGGAACTAAAGATTCTTTAATTGATAAATCTCATAGACCTCTATCTAAACACCCTAACGCTCATACTGATGAAGAACTATCTTGGATAAAAAATTATCTTAGAAGAAACCCAACAAATTCTCTTTGTGAACTTTATGGAAAATTACGTGTTGAAAAAGGGTATTCAAGACATGCATGTTCATTATTTAGAATTGTCAGAAAAATTAAGTATAGCATTAATACCCAACATCATTCTAAATATGTTCCTAAAAAATATGATACTCCTACCAATATTGGTGTTAAATGTCAAAGGGACGTTAACGTTGTTCCTAATGAATGTTATGTTGGACAATTACCTGATAAATTTTATTAATATACAATTATTGATGAAGCTTCTCGTGAACGTTTTATTTATCCATATAAAGAACAATCATTATATTCAACAATTGATTTTGTTAAAAGAGCTATTGTTTATTTTGGTTATAAACCTGAAATTAGACAAACTGATAATGGTCAAGAATTTACTTATACTAAGAAAATAAATAAAATTCATCCCTTGGATATATTATTAAACGCTTTAAATATAACTCATAAATTAATTAAACCTAGAACTCCAAGACATAATGGTAAAGTTGAAAGAAGTCACAGAAATGACAACAAAGATTCTATTCTTATGATGATTTGTTAAAACAAATGAAAGCATACCTTAAGCGTTGTAACAATATTTCTATGCAATCATTAAATTGGCTTTCTCCCCTTCAAATGAGACAACAGATTATAAAAAAAACAATTATATTGTAACTATATCATATTGCTTTTTATTTTTATAAATTTTGTCTCACATCATTTACAAATATACATTAGCGATAAATACTTATCATATTTAACTGTTTTATCTATGGAATTATTGTTAGTATTTTATCTTTATAAGGTTTGACATCTAAATAAAATATCACCAATACTGCTTATATAAGTTTGTAGTATTGGTGATATATTGGGATTCCAAAGGTTTTATCCTTGGCACACATCGTTATTGGCCCTGCCAATATCGTAGTGTGTTATTATCTTAAAGATAGTCAAAAGAAAAAATCCATTAGTTATAAAGTTTCTTTTGGATTTTTGCCAGCTTTTATAAATTATTGATCATTCAATAGCATTTTAATTTTTTAGTACTAATGTTTTGAATCCTATTTCTTTTCTTTTAGTATCTAAAGTATTTAACATTTTAAAAATATGATTAATGTCTTTGCCATTCATAAATTCTCTTTCACTTATATCAAAGTGGCTCATTAAACCTATTCTTACTCTTTTATTTAAATCTTTGCTGTATTTTCTAATAATATTTATTACTTCATCCCTCGTTGCAGTATTTATATTAAATGCATCAGAATAAGTTGCTGCTATTAAATCAGCAATTATAAAATATGACACTGGTGCTTTGTCTCCCTTGATAATTCTTCTATTTTTGACATTTCTAAAATATTGGTCATAATAACTACTATGATATTGAGGTATATTAGCAAAATTTTTTTCATAATAAGAACGGATTTCATTATAACTAAATGTTTTTTGTCTAGTTATGCCATCTTTTAGCTTACATACACTAAGCATTAAACTAGCATTTATATTATTTATTGTTGATGGATCATAATCAAGTCCAAGAGTTTTTATTACCTTAGGAGCTCCCATTTTTTCTTTACCATTCATGCCAAACGAAAGATTAAAAATTTGAATGGCCAATGGTAGATCACCATAAAATGGTAAATCAGGATTTTGAATAGCTTCTAAATAATAGTCAAAGTCAAATCTTTTGGCATGAGGATTGTTATTTAAATCATATATATTTATTCTTATTCGATTCATTGCTCCTGCAATTTGTGTAACCGTCAATCCATATTTTTTAGCCATTTCTTCAAAGCTCATTCCATTTTTAAAGAAATCTTCTATTTTTATTCTATCTGTTAGAGAAAAATATTTAAGTATTGGAAGTACATCTGTTTCATAATGAATATTCCCATCTATTTCTTTATTAAGATATTTATATATAGTAGTGACTGCACGATGATATCTTACTCTAACACTACCTTTAATTTCATTATATTTTAATGCAAGTTCATCTAATGTCATATATTTATAACCTTTTAATTCAAATAAATGACAGATAATTTCTTTTTCTTTATCACTAATAGGTAAATGAACATCATCTAATAAAATATCTAGTTTACTTCTGGAAATAAATAAAATATCAGGTTTATTAATTCCTATTTTACGTCCTTTTAAAGCATATTTGATAGTTCTATCAGTATTGTTAAAGGCGGTTTTACTCATATCTAATTTTTCCATTATTTTATCTCTTGATAATACTTCGCCGGTTTCATTATATCCGCTTTTTATACCATAGCGAAAACTAACATATTGCTTTTCAAAAATAGATAATACAGACTCACTCATATGACGTTCAAGTTCAGATTTCAAATCTTCTTCTGTTAAAGTGACATCTTTAATTCTAAAATTATAAAACTTTTTATTAAATCCTGATATTGTTAAGTTAACCTTTGCTGTAGATATTTCTTTTAAATTTGCTGCTTCTTTTAAATAATTTACTATTTCTTGTGATTCCATATGATTAAGATATCTTAATCTTATTATTCCTTTTTCTTCTTCCGTTATTTTATCTTTGGCATAAGCAAAATAATTATTTAATTCGCTTTCAGAAATAATTAGTGGTGTTGATATGCCAAATCGAAAAAAATCAATCTTTCTTATAGCTGATGTTATTATATTTGATATTCTTGTTGTTTTTAAACCAGTAGTTTTATTTATTTCTTCATAAGTTTTATCTTCAATTAAAAATTGTCTTAATATTTGTCTTGTTTCTGGAACAAAATTATATTGTGGATTTTCAACATAAGAAACATATAATCTTTTGTCAATTTCTATATTTCTACCTAGTCCACTATATAATTTTATAGCATACATGATAGTTGGTTCAAGAATATTATTAAAATCCATCCTAGACATATTAAACTTTTTAGCAATTTCCTTTCTAGAAAGAGGTTCATCTTTAACACCAAAATACAAATCCATCATTTCAATTTTATCATCACTAAATCTTTCCCAATATTTAGCTTTTACTTTAAGCCATGTTTCTTTTGTAAAATTGTTTTCAAAATATTCAAATATATGGTAATAACTTCTTTCTAGTCTAGAGATTAATTTTTGATTATCTTTATATAAATTCGAATTTGGATATGCTTCTCTAAATAATTTTCGATCCTTTTTACCAAAGAAATAAGTTTCTAAATATAATTGTTGTTCTCCTGTATAAGCATCTCTAGTTCTTAAAAATTCTTCATATAGTTTTTTTAATGGAGCATATTTATTTTTTCGTTTAAAACCAAATTTTAAAATATTTACTTCTTTTTCTATATCAAAGGCTCTAACATTGTTCTTATCATAATATCCAAAATATCTTGTAAGTAAATGTTCTTCATCTGGGGTAAGACTATAATTGACATCTTTAAAATAACTTAAAATTTCTTCTAAACTAAGTGAAGAATATCTTTCATCTAAAGCATGATAATCGATTATTTTTTCTTTTTTATTAATATCTATATCAAATATACCAGTACCATACGTTTTAATCATTTGTTCTTTAAAATTTTTAAATGATTTTTTATCACCAAATTTTTTATTAATTTTTGCTTTCAAAGTAGCAATTACTTGTTTTAATTCTTGTAATGTTAGTCCTAAAATAGAAGCATATTCATCATATCTATATCTGTATTTTCCTAATAAATTTAATTCATATAACTTTTTTTCTATATCAGTTAAGTCATCTTTTAAGTACATATATTTAATAATTTGTGTAGGTGATAATGGTGTTTTTTTTAAAAAATTAAATCTATAACCTTCTCTTTGTTTAATTTTATTTAATGCTTTTATAAAAACACTACTATTTTCTACCATATATGGTTTTAATTTTTTTAAAGCAGATGCCTCAATTTGTCTTACACGCTCTCTAGTAATATTTAAATACGAAGCCACTTCTTCTAAAGTTTTTTGTTCCTCGCTTAAAATCCGATGATAAATAACAAAATATCGGAGTGGACTTAAAACTTCTTTTAAAACCAGTAATAAATTATCATTAACCATTTGAGTTAATACATTATCATAATCATTGTATGGTGCAGAAATAAAATCTTCTAGTTCACTTTTTCCATCATCATCATCAACAGTTTGATTTATACTAATAGGATTTTGTTTTATAGCTTCTCTTATATTTTTTAAAGTTTTTATTGAAATATCTAAAATATCACATAATATTTCATCACTTGGTAATGGTTGACCTACTTTATTATAGTTTTCTACTAATTGAAGATATTTAGATATAACTTCATTAACATAAACTGGTTTTCTAATTTCATCATTTGTATTAGCAAAAGCACGTGTAATCCTTTGCCTTATCCAAGGAACTGCATAAGTAGTAAATGCAGATTTATTTGAATCATAAGTTTCTACAGCTCGAATAAGACCTAAATTACCATTTTGGATTACGTCCAATATTTGTAGATGTTTTAGTCTTGATTTATAATGATTTGCGACACTTACAACTAGTCTTAAATTACAATTGATTAAAATCTCTCTAGCTTCTAAATCATTATTTTCTTTATATCGTCGTCCTAAATCTTTTTGTTGTTCAATTGATAATTTTGGATAATGACGAATTTCTTGCATATATATTTTAAAAGCATCATCCGTAAATGATTTTTCTAATTCATCATCAGTTAATATTTTTATTTCATCATCCATATAATCCCCACTTCCGTTTATTTATTATAACAGAATAAAACATTTAAAAAACATTTTGTTTAAATAAATTTTTATATTTTAATACTATAAATTCATAAAAATTATTAAATCTTCTAAAAATTAATAAAAAGATAGAAGTCTATCTATCTTTTACTATAATTTCCATTACAAGTTGTACATGAAATTATTATCTACTTTTAACAATTTTTACAATTTGTAAGAAACGTAAAATTTTTATGGATTCCCTTTAAGATAATTAAAACTAAATAATATATCTCACTTTTTTACATACATATTTCATAAATATCTTTTCCTAAGTCTGTAAATAATTATAACACAGTTCAAGAGTTTATTAATGATGTAATTTGGGATAACAATAATTATCGCCCAAGTTATGCATTACAATATAAAAATCTAGTTGAGTATAGAACTCAGCTAGGTTTCAATTAAAGAGTTTTTACTGTCTACTTTTTATTGACAAGTTCATAATATCTTGTGTTTTTCTTTTTATTCATTAATATTCATCTAAATCTTATTAATAGCCTAATTTATTAAAAGTATTATTAACGTTTTCTTTATATTCTTTTTGAATTTTTGCAAACATTACTGTTGTATCAATTTTAGTTACTATCATATAATATTCATTTGTTGTTAATGTATATTTTTCAATATACATTTGTTTTAATTGATGATGAATTTTTATTAGCAAGTTTATTTGATATAGAATAAAATTTATTTCATAGTTATTTTCTTTGTCAGTATAGGAATCTATAATTTGGGATGAAATCGTAGGCTTTGAAGCATTATATTCTAGTTTTTCTGTAGCTTTTATAGGCATAAATACTCCTAAACCGATAAGCAATAACTCTATTACTGCAACTACTGCAACGATAATTAATACTATTTTTAATCATTTTTTCATTTTTATTTCCTATTTTTTACAATTAAATATGTTTATTTTTTATATAAACAAGTTCACAACAAACATTATTAATATGCCACCTATCATCAAACTAGCAAAATATTTTACTATAAAAGGCATCATCAATTTTGTATTTTTTCTAGCTAAGTCATTATAATTTTTTATTTCTGACCAAGTTTTTTTATTGCAAGTTGAGCAAAAGAATTTTTTTGCAAAATAATTATAATGTGTGCTACTCGCTCCTAATGGTCCTATATTAGCTGACATGGTAATGCTTTTTGTTTTACTCATATATGTAGAAAGAAAATCATCTATAGTCGCTTCATGTTCTTTATTGCAGTTTTCACACTTTACAATTAATTTAGTATCTTTATTTTTTTCTTTTATCGCATTTTTTATTTTTTTTACAATATAAATAGTATTAGCAAGGAGCCAAATAAGGAGTAATAGAGGTCCGATAACAAATCCGATTATTTTCATATATTCATCCTCATTTCTTATACAAATTATTATAATATATTTAATTTGAATTTGCAATTTTTTACGGAAAATTTTCTCCGTTTAGAAATATATATTGTTGACTAGTCGGGGATGACTAATTTTAGCTTTTTTTATTTAGAATTATTTGTAAGTATTCAATTACTAATTCTTTATTATACCTTTTAAATCACGATTTTTTTTATACCTTTAAAAACTTTTTAGTAAGATATTTTGTTTTTTTTAAATAATCTAGCTATATGTAAGTTTTCTAAAGTTATGTAAAAGTCAATATAAAATTGCTTCTTCTACTAGTATATAGTGTAGAGTTACAATTGATGTAGTATCATTAATTGTAACTCTACACTTATTATTTTTAATTCTACAATAATGATTGTTTTTTTTTCTAAAAAATGTTATCATTATAACTAGAATAGGGGTGGAATATTGGATGTAATTATTTCTTTTTTTCGTGATTTTTTATCTGGCCCTTTATATATTGTTGTTGTAATAATTTCTGTTATTGGTATTGTTGCTTGTATTGGTTATTTAGCGGAAGCTACATTAAAACAAAAACAATTGGAAAAAAGGCAGCAAGAAATGTATGCAGAAGTACATTTTTTACCTACAGATGAGGCAAGTGCTACATCTATTGTATCCAATGCTGCAACTACTTTATCGTCTGCGCAATTGGGTCAAATTGGAAATGTTGCTACTACTAACTTGGCTCAATCTAAGGCTGCTGTTAGTAGTAATATGACATCTTCTACTATTGGTACTTCTACAAATTCTAATATACCATCTTCTAATTTAATACAAGATGGTGTTTCTTCTGACCAAAGATATAAACAATAACTTTACTATTTTTATTATTTTTTATATACTGTTATAGAGCATGGAGGGATTTGATGACGATAACTGTTACTGATATATTATCAATTTTAAGAAAACTTGGAGATATATGCCTTGTTTGGATTATTTTTTATTTTATTTTGAAAAATATAAAAAATAATATTAAGCTTTCTTTAATTTTTAAGGGAGTTGTATTTGTAATTATTTTAAGTTTAGTAAGTGATTGGTTGGGTTTTACTACCATAGCTGTATTACTTGATTATGTAATTCAATGGGGACCCATTGCTTTAATTATTATTTTTCAACCTGAAATACGTACTATATTGGAGCAATTGGGTAGAACTCAACTACTTGGACGTCATAAGACATTAACGGTGGATGAGCGCGAACATCTAGTTTATGAAATTGTTAATGCAGTTGATTATATGAGAAAAGAAAGAATAGGTGCTCTTATTGTTTTAGAACGTGATATTAGTTTAGGAAATTATATTGAAAAGGCTAAAAAAATTTATGCTGATTTATCAAGCGATTTATTAATTGCAATTTTTTATGAAGGAAATCCACTTCATGATGGTGGAGTTATTATTCAGGGAGATAGAATTACTTGTGCAGGTGCTGTTTTTCCAACAAGTAGTAGTCCAAAGCTTAATCGCAGATTGGGAACTAGACATAGAGCAGCATTGGGATTGAGCGAAGAAACGGATGCTATCAGTATTGTAGTTTCTGAAGAAACTGGCAGGGTTTCTATAGCGTTAAAAGGAGAAATGCTATATAACTTAACTTTAGATGATGTTCGTATGATGTTAATTGATGAACTTCGTCCTAAGCAAGATGTGAATTTGGATGAAGATGAAATAGATGAGGAAGAGATATATGAAGAAAATAAGTAAAAGTGTAAAAGTATTCTTCTGCCGTATTTTATCATTTTTTGATAAGTGGTTAATTACTCCTATCACTAAATTGTTGTTAAAAGTTGCTATGATTTTTAAAGACAATACCAAGAGTTTAGATCGTATTGTATCCAAAAAATCAACTTTAATTATTATTAGTTTAATTTTAGCATTTGGTGTATTTGTTATTGTTGACCAAGAATCAAACGTTATGATAGATCAGTATGCGGAAGTGTTATATGATGAACCTGTAACTGCAGTTTATAATGAGGAACTTTATGTGGTTGAGGGATTACCTAAAACTGTTGATATTACTTTGATAGGCCAAAGAAGACATATTTTTTTGGCAAAGCAAGCACCTTCTAAAGGTGTGACTGTAGACTTGACTGGGTTGAAACCTGGCAATCATAAGGTGACTCTTAATTATTCACAAAGATTAAAATCTTTAGATTATCGATTAGATCCTTCTGAAGTTACAGTTACTATTTATGAGAAGGTTAGTGCTACTAAGAGTTTAACTGTTGATATTTTGCATCAGGATGAATTAGATAGTAAGTTGTATATTGATAATGTTGAACTTGATAGAACAGATGTTATTATTAAGGGTGCACAATATAAATTAGATAAGGTGGCTACAGTTCGTGCTTTAGTAGATGTGGAAGAGATTAGTAAACCTAAAGCTGGAGAGGTAACACTTAAGGATGTTCCGTTAATGGCTTATGATGAGGAGGGTCAACGTGTTGATGTAGAAATTGTTCCATCTACTGTAGATGCTAATCTAACTATTACTTCTCCATCTAAGGAGATTCCTGTTAAAGTTGTTCCTACTGGAAAGCTTGCTTTTGGTAAATCTATTGAATCTATTGATACTGATATTTCTACAGTTACAGTATATGGCCAACAGACTGCTATAGATAAGATAGAAGAATTAGAAGTAGAAGTTGATGTTAAAGGATTAGATAAAGATAAAAAATTTACAGTTACTCTTAAAAAGCCAAAAGGTATTACAGAAATTAGTGAAAAGACGATTTCTATAGATGTTAAAGTGGCTAATTCTACTACTAAGGAATTTACAGTTAATACAATTGAATTTAGAAATTTAGCAGATGGTTTATCTGTACAGGCATTATCCGAAGAAGATACAACTGTTATTATATCTGTTAGTGGAAGTTCTGATATTATTGAGAAGTTAGATGGGTCTTCTATTGTTGCTTATGTTGACTTGAAAGATTATGGTGTTGGTGAACACGAGGTTGAAGTGTATGTTGAAAAGTCAGATTTGAAACTTACTTATGTACCAAAAACGAAAAAAATTAAAGTGAGAATTTCATAAGGAGTCTTTAAGATAGCGAAAAGCTATCTTTTTTTGCATAAATATGATATTTTCTCATACATTTTAATAGAATGTATGAGAGGTGAATTATGAAAAAAATATTATTACTTTTCTTTTTCAGTGTTTGTTTGCTTTCAGGTTGTGGTAAATATGGGGAAAAGGATGTTATAAAAGATTTTGGAAAAAAGATTGATGATGCAGAAGCTTATTATATAGAAGGAGACTTGGAAATTGTAAATAATGACAATGTTTATAATTATGATGTTCAGGTAGCTTTTAAAGAGAAAGACTATTATAGAGTTAGTCTCACTAATACATCTAATAATCATACTCAAATTATTTTAAAAAATGATGACGGTGTATATGTTATGACACACAAAAGTACACAACTTTTAAAATCAAATAAGTTTGAGGTTATATCAATTTAATTAGTATCTGATAAACACTAGAATATGTTAAACGCATATTCTTTTTATTTTGTTAAAAAAGAGAGGAGATTGATATAATGAATTATGCAATATTTAGAAGTGAACCTATTATGACTACACACGATTTAGCTGGGATTGGTTCTCATAATCAAAGAGAAAAGAAAGCATACAATTCTAATCCTGATATAAGGATTGAAGATAGCTATAAAAATTTAGAATTAGTACCATTAAATTATAAATATGTTAAAAGATTTAAAGAGA
>CALVKI010000060.1 GCA_944332635.1 uncultured Bacilli bacterium | reverse complement strand
TAAATGTACCACCACCAGGAATATATACATACCAGTCTCCGTTAGCTTCACCTATTTTATAAAGTCGCGTGTTATATCCTACTATTCCAAAATATCCTCCCTGTGATAAGCCACCTGCTACATCAGTAATATTAGTATTTCCAGGAAGACATGTATGATACATAGTACAACCCAATGGATTACTTTCACTACAACACTCTTGTGTGTTACAATCTTGCACTAAATTCTCAGTAATTAAAGCACAAGTATTACTGCGACTTTGTTTTCCTCCTCCACACAATTTACTACAACTACTCCATTCAGTATACTCATCTTTTTCATCCTTAGTATTTCCTAAAGAAACTACTTCTGAACGATTTCCTACCTTATCTTCTGCAACAGCCCACGCATAATAACTTGTTCCACAACTTCTAGTAAAAGCCTTAGAATTCGTAAAACCAGGATTTGTATTACTTGGTTTTTCAGGACTATTGGTTATCATATATAAATATTGTTTAACTCCAGAGTGATCATCTTTTGAACCACTAGCCTCGGTAGCAACACTTGCATTAACATCACTTCCGCTAACGTCACCAATACTTCCTCTAGTAGGAGATGTTGGTGCTGTATTATCAACATAAATATTTGCTGTACAAGTTCCTTTATTTCCCACATTATCTTCTACTGTATATGTTTTTGTTTTAGTTGTTTCTGAAACTGTATCTTCAAAAGATGAAACTTTGCACCCACTACCATCTGCATCACTACAGGTAACAGTAACTGTACGACTGCCTTTCACCCAACTAGTACTACCACCAGTAACTTTACATGTAGGAGCTTTCTTATCAACATATACATTCAGATAACATAAATTAGTATTACCGGCTTTGTCAGAAATGATAATACTTTCTTTTTTAATTACTTTATTCTTACTATTAGTATTATCAAACGTTTCAGAATAAGAAGATTGCTTACATCCACTAGTAGCATCACTACATCTAACAGAAACTGTTCTATTACCACTAGTCCAAGTTGTACTCTCAATCTTAGTATCACAAACAGGTTTTGTCTTATCAATCATAACTGTAACAGGACAATTGACTTCCTCACTATTTTTTCCCAAAATAGTAATATATGACTCTCCAGCATCAGACGTAAATGTTTTAGAAAAACTAGGGAATAAACACTGAGAGTTTCTATCAATACACTTTTTAGTAATCTTTCTATCAATTACAGTAGAATAAGCATTAATCCAAGCACTATCATCTTTGATATCAAGAGATGGACTTTGAGAACCACATTCTGGCAAACCATCTTCATAAATACTAGAACTTGAGGATGCACTTTTAAAATTTCCATAAATATCATAAACTGTTGCAACAACTTTAATAACACCTGGAACATATTTGTTCAGTTTAACTGTTTTTTGAATTCTAGATTGATTATCACCAGAAATATTATTTGATGAATAAACTACTTGATCATTTTTATAAATAATATATTGATAACTTCCAATTCTATTGACATCTTCATCAACACTCATATTAATAATTGCCTTCGAATCTGAAATATCATCCATATTAGGTATTGAAACACTTACATTTACATCACTTATTTTTTCGTCATCATCAACAGAATAAGTTGGACATTTTAAATATACACTATATATGTACTCATCCTCAGAGCTCTTAATAACTTTAACATAACTAGTATTGGTATCACACTCAGCTTTACTGTAATCAACAACATCACCACGCTTAATATAATTATTCT
Source organism: uncultured Bacilli bacterium (assembly GCA_944332635.1). GTDB lineage: Bacteria > Bacillota_I > Bacilli_A > RF39 > UBA660 > Faecimonas. The sequence goes on along the minus strand of CALVKI010000060.1, from coordinate 2,555 downwards.
TAATTAAAGTTTCTAGTGTTACTTGTCTTATTTGTCCAATACTTTGTGGCAATAAAATTTTATGACTACCATAAAAACTTTTAGCAGCTAAAACCAACTGATCCTCTAAATTACTATAATATTTTTCTTTTGAGTTAGATAAAACATAAGAAACAGAAACAATCGCTATTCCCATCAAAATACCCAAAATAACAATACTAGCAAGTATTTCAACCATAGTAAAACCTTTTTTATTCAATTTCATTAATATCACGTCCTATTATAACTCTACAATACTATCATAAATGAAAAAAACAATAAAAACAAGATAAAAAGAAAAAAGGATATATAATTTTTAGTGTGTGTAATGTGTAAAATCATTATGTGCACTTTTTTTCATAATAAAAGACATATAGATTAAACCTTGATACAATATTAATGATCAAACTGAATCGAAAGAAGGTTCTATATGTCTAATCAAAATTATATAATTAATATTTTAAATTTAAAAGAAAATAATCTAATTTTTAAAGAAAATTTTATTATGAAAATAAAATTAAAGGTAAACTCATAAAATATTTGAAGCCTATTTATCTTATAATCCTACTTACTGTTCTAAATGTGGAGTTTTATTTGATGATAAATTTGAAAAGCATGGATTTATAACTTCTAATATTAAAATACCTGATATTTCTGGTTTTAAAGCCATTCTAAAATTACATAAACAACACTATCTTTGTAAACATTGTAATAAAACTTTTACTCTTTCTACTAATATTGTTAATTATGGCTGTTTTATTTCTAATAATACAAAACATAAAATTGCTACCGATTTAGCAAAAAAACGTTCTGAAAAAGATATTGCTTTTGATAATAATGTTTCTCCTAATACTGTTGAAAGGATTATGGATTCTTATTATGAAACTAAAAAACTTTATAAACATTATTTACCTACTGTTTTATCTTTTGATGAATTTAAATCTGTTAAAACTGATGATGGTGCTATGAGTTTTCATATGTGTGATGGTATTACTAGACAAACTATCGATATCATTGAAGATAGACGTCTTGATAGGTTAATTAAATACTTTTATTATTATGATTATAAAGCTAGAAATCGTGTTAAATTCATTATTATTGATATGTATTCTCCATATGTTTCATTAATTAAAAAAATGTTTCCTAATGCATCTATTATCATTGATAAATTTCACTTAACTCTGCTCATTTCAAGTTCTCTTAACAAAACCAGAATTAATATTATGAAATATGATAGAAAATTCAAAAGATACTGGAGATTAATTCTTAAATCAAGACAAGATTTAGGTATTTCTAAATGGAAACGATTTACTTGTTTTGATTCTTTAATGACTGATGCAGATGTTGTCAATTATTTAATTAATCTAAATAATGAATTAAAAGAAACTTATCTTATTTATCAAGATTTGTTATATGCTTTAAGAAATAAAAATCATAATTTATTAAAAGCTACTTTAAATAATCATAAACTAAATATTTCTTCTTATATGAAAACTTCTATTAAAACTTTATTAGAGTTTTTATCATTTATTAAAAATACTTTTGAAAATAATTATCATAATGGTTTTATTGAAGGTAATAACAATTTTATTAAAATTATTAAAAGAATAGCTTGTGGTTTTATATCTTTCAGAAGATTTAAAGCTAGAATTATAATATACAAAGGCTTATTAAAAAACAAAAAAATAGCCAATGCTTAACGCATTGACTATATAAACAATTATCACTTATTTGTATCTACACACACTATTTGACAAAGAACCCAATATTCAATAATTACATTGTAACTATATCATATTGCTTTTTATTTTTATAAATTTTGTCTCACATCATTTATAAATATGCAAACTATTATACAAACTATTTTTTGACACTTACCTTAGTTTTACTTAAGATTATATGACAAAAAGGCTAAAAATGAAACATCTCATTTTAACTCACTTTTTTCGGCCTTTACTCGCTTTTCGCTCGTAGTACGGCTTTTCGAAAAAAGTTCATCGTTTATCCTATCCGAAAAGCTGGCGCTACACCACGCACATTAGTAGCATAATAGCTAGTCAATGTACCAGAAGTATTTACATTGTTGAAATGATAACTATTGTTAGAAAGGGCCGCGCGCAACCACCATAAGACTGCTGTACCATTTAGCTTTTTTATTCTATCCGAATCACCTTTTCCTTGATAAAAATCTAATGTTCTCGTATTTGCTTGAGCTGTATCAAAAGAAGCTGATAAATTAACTTCTATTGGCGATAACAAATACAACTTATCTGTTGAGGTAAAGTTACTTGACTCATGTAGACCATGTCCCGATACTACAAATGTATCAATTATGCCATTTTTTAATTCACTTGGCAAGGCATTATAGATATCATTATTGACATATGTTCTCATAGGAGTTGCTGGCCATCCTCCGACATTAGTATTTGCGCTATTCATTTTATGGTTTGTTATAACATCAACAAACTCCAAAACAAAACCACACGCTGTTTGGGAAAATCCTGGAGTAGAACATTCTGCAGGTGTTGATGTATTTG
>CALVKI010000059.1 GCA_944332635.1 uncultured Bacilli bacterium | reverse complement strand
TAAAGTATTATTCCTAAAACAATTAAACTTAAAAGTAAAAGTTTCTTTTTCATATTCCCCTCCTTATAGTTTCTCAATTTTATTATACAATATCTAAGTATTGCTTCTTTCATAAAATTACTTTTTTTGACTAATTTTTACATTATTTTACAATCTGTTTTTTTTATTATATAATTCCTTCTACCTGGGTTGATAAAATAGCTAAATTTAGGTATAATAGTAAAAGCTAGATGATAAGAATTTACTTTGGAGGTAATTATGGCTAAACGAGGAACCGAAAATGAAGACAAAATAAAAAAACCAAAAATAAGAATTATATTATCAATATTTCTGATTATCGCTCTTCTATGTAGTGCATTTGCAATTTATGAAATATTTTTACTTAGTTCTATTGAAACACTATTACGATACATCGTTATGGGAATTTTGATTCTTATTGATGTTGTATTATTTATTAAAGTGCGTATAGCTTCTAAAAAAAGAAAGAAAAAACGTAGTAAGCGAATTGGCTTAATTAGTTTTATGTTAATTTATTCTCTTATCTGCTTTGCAGTAGGACTTGTTATCGCTTATTTCTATGGTCAACTTAACAGTATTAACAAGGCATATGTTACTTATACATCTGATCTTGTAGTGATGAACGATAATGAAGCAGAAAAAGTTGATGACATAAAAAACTACACTATAGGAATTTTAAATGATAAAGACTCACCTGATGGATATATTATTCCTCAGGAGATGATTAAAGAAAATAAATTAGAAGATGATAATGAAATCAAAAAATATGATGACTACTCTACTATGTTAGTTGATTTGTATGCTGGAGATGTTGATGCTATTTTCATTACTGATAATTATGTTGATATGTTTTCTAGTGTTTCTGGATATGAAGATGTTGCAAAAGATACAAAGATTGTTCTTTCTAAAGATAAGAAAATGAAAAAGTCAGATACATCTGAACAAGAAATTAGTTCTGTTGGAAAATCAATTGAAGAACCTTTTACTATGCTACTTATGGGAATAGATTCTACTGATGAAGTATTAGAAAAAAATGCAATTGCTAATGGTGATACATTAATCTTGATTACATTTAATCCTAAAACATTAAATGCTACTATGATTTCCATTCCTCGTGATAGTTATGTTCCTATTGCTTGTTGGAGTGATAAAGCAGAAAATAAAATTACTCATGCTGCTGGTTATGGTACTGATTGTATGATGCAAACAATTGAGGATTATTTTGGTATTAATATTGATTACTATGCAAAAATTAATTTTAAAGGTTTAGTTAAATTAGTTGATGCAGTTGGTGGTGTTGAAGTAAATGTTGATGCTACTCAAACATTATGTACAGATGATTCTTCAAGAGGTGGACAAATATGTATCGAACCAGGACTACAAACACTAAATGGGGAACAAGCTTTAGTTTACGCAAGAAATAGAAAACAGTTAGTTAACGGTGACTTTGGTCGTGGTTTACATCAACAAGAAATTGTAGTTGCATTAATGGATAAAATGAAAACTATTACTAGTGTATCTACATTTATGGATATTCTAGATACAGTTTCAAATAGTTTAGATACCAATTTAACAACAAAACAAATTTTATCTTTCTATAATATAGGAAAAGATATTGTTAAACGAAGTGCTTCTAAAGAGGCTTCTAACTTAGTTAATATTCAACAATTATATTTACAAGGACAAGGGCAAATGATTTATGATGAACGTATGAGAATGGTTCTATATAATTATGTTCCTAATGAACAAAGTAAAAAAGATGTTGTTAGAGCTATGAAAGAAAATCTTGGACTTGTTGAACACAAAGTAATTAAGGAATTTAGTTTCTCTATTAATGAACCTTATGAAAAAGAAGTAATTGGTTATGGACCATATAAAACTGATAGTGGTTATACCCTACTTCCAGATTTTACTGGAGATAGTGAAGCACAAGCAAGAGCTACTGCTAGTCGTTTAGGAATTACTGTTAACTTTGTTGGTGGTAACGGTTATGTTATTGCTCAAGAATATCCTGAAGGTAAAAGAATTGATAAAATTAAAGGAAGTGTGACTTTAACTTTAGGTGGTAGTCAAGTAAGTGAGGATGACAGTGAAGAAGAAGACGATAGTAACGTAACTCTTCCTAAGGATTGTGATGATGGTTATACTTGGGATAGCTCTAGTGGTATTTGTGTAAAAGATCCAGAAACCCCAGAACCAGAGCCTGAACCAGAGCCAGAACCCGAACCCGAACCAGATCCACCAACTAATCCTGTAGAACCTACTGAATAATATTTAAGCAAGAAAATTCTTGCTTTTTTTATGTATATAAAAAGAGAAGATTTTATTTTATTACCTTCTCTTTTTCATTATAGCTTTATAAATTTATCCTTTCCTACACCACACATGGGACAGGTCCAATTGTCTGGTAAATCTTCAAACTTAACCTTTTCTTTATCATCATCATATATATATCCACAAATTGTGCATTGGTATTTATTTCCTTTATCACCTATTTTTTCTTCTTGATATGTTTGGGCTTTTTTTGGAGCTTTACCTTTTAATTTTTCATGATAGTACCTATATGTCATTGGTACATCATCTAAAATATTTTCAGCTTGCAAAACACGTATTAAAAATATATCATGTGTTTCTACATCTATTACTCTAATTACTTCGCCTATTATATAAGTACATGTATCTTCTAGTACAACAGGCATTTCATCAACGTATTGAAAGTTTATATCTTCAAATTTATTAATCTCTTTTGATGAGAAAAAGCCAAATTTTGAAATTAAATTTTGACTTGCTTTTTCTGTTAAAATAGAAATTGCACATTTTCTAGTTTCTTTTAGTATTTTATTTGTATAATTTTCCTTATTCAAGCTTACTGCAATTATAGGATTTTTAGAAGTAATTTGTATTGCAGTATTGATAAAGCACCCTATATTCTTTTGGTTTTGTTTTGTAGTTATTACATACATGCCATAACTAAGGTTATTTAGGGCTTCTAAGCTCATTATTCCACCTCTGTTTTCCATAGACCATGTTTATTACAATATGCGTAAATTAAGGCTCCTTTTTCATATGGTACTATCATCTCTGGTGTATCACCTGGTTTTAGTATTACTTCCCTATTTTCTTTTTCTGTTTTTACTAAAATCCACTCTATATAATGATCACCTTCCATTACATGGTTCACTTTGATATGGATATTATCTCCTTCTTTTTCATATGTTGGAACATGTTTTTCAAAACTTGCATCTACACTATTGGCTCTTACTTCTTTCATAGGTTCTCCACAGCAAATAATTCCACAGTTATCACAACTGCAGTCTTCTAATACTTTTACTAAAGCATTACACTTCATACATTTTTTTAAAATCAATTCTTTCATTTTATTTCCTCCTCAATAACTTTATTCCATTCTAATTCTTTAAATCCTGTTAACATTGTATGTTCTGTTAATAGAATTGGTCTTTTGATTAACATTCCATCTGACGATAGTAACTCTAATTGTTCTTCTATCTTCATTGTTTTTCTTTTTTCTTTTAGGTTTAATTCTCTATATTTCATTCCACTAGTATTATATAGCTTATCTAGTGGAAAAGAAAATTTTTCTACCCATTCTTTTAACTCTTCTTTCGTTGGTGTATCAGTTACTATGTTTCTATCTGTGAATATTACATGCTTGTCTTCTAGATATTTCTTTGCTTTTTTACAAGTTGAACATTTTGGATATTCAATCAAAATCATTTTATCATATCCTTTCTTTAGCGATTTTATCGCTACTTTTATTATAAATTAAAAAGAAAATAGAAGCAATGCTTCTATTTTAATTCTACTAAAGAAAGTTTTATATCGTCATGAATAAATGTTAGTGTTGCTTCTTTTTGATAATCATTAAAACCTTTATCTGTATAAGTCCAGGATACTTTTACTTCATAAGCCTCTTCATCTGTTTCTTCTCCATAAGCAAATTCAGTTTGTTCTACACTATCAATATTAATTTCGTCTACTACTGGCAATGATTGTTTTCTATCATTATACATATTACTTTCTACATATTTGTAATATGTATCCTCTGCATTTGTTAGAAAATTTTCTAATATACTGGCATAAACAAAATCTGTTCCTCCAACATCTGTTTTTGTGCTTTTATCGTTTAAACTATAAAAATCATATACAAACATTTCTGCAATCTTTTTTACATATGCTTCTTCATCTACAGAATCTTTTTGTAAAACTTTATTTAACTCTTCAAACATATCTTGATATCTTTTAGTTTTATTATCTTTTAATGTATACCCATACTTTTTAATCGTCTTTAATACTTTTACTTCTTTTATTTCTTGTTGACTAAAGAATGTATTATATCCTACAAATATGATGGCTAATAATGCTAATAAAAATAGAACTATAATTATAATATTTTTTGCTTTTTTCTTTAATTTCATAGACTACTATCCTTTCTCTTGGGTTTGTATTACTTCAGTTTCGTCGGTTTGATCTTCTTTTAATAAATCAAATACAATAATATCGTTAGATATTTCTAGCATTTTATTTGCATATTCACTATTATTTTTAATTTCTTCTTCTGTTATTGGATTATCAGTTAATGATAAATATTCTTCTTTTTGACTATTATAGTAAACATCATTAGTTAACCAATTTCCATTAGGAAAGACCACAATATTTTGATCCTTAATATTAAATATATCTTGACCTAAAGCATATTCATTAGAAAAACCTAACATATTGCCAATAGTTGGTTCTACATCATACATGCTCATTACATTTTTGTATTCTTTATTTAATTCAGTTCCTTTCATATCTTTACTCCAAATAATTAAAGGAACTTTTCTACCTAGTTCGTATTGATATGAATCATATTCTTTATAATTTGGGTCATCCTCATCTAATACTGAATCTGTTTCTTTATCGTAATTATATAAACGATTGTAATCTGCTCTCGGAAGTCTTGCATCATGATCCCCATAAAATACTATAATTGTATTTTCTAGTAGTCCTTCTTCATCTAATCGATCAATTAATTCTCCAATTGCTCCATCAGCATAATGAGCAGATTTAAAATAATTTCCTAACTTTGTACCTTCCATATATGGATATGTTACTTCTTCTACTGTTCCATCTTCTTTGGTTACTGTTTCTTTTATATTTACTGGGAAGTCTCCATATTTATCTACCTCGGAAAAAGGAGTATGATTTGATAACATCATTAACATTCCATACCATTTATCATGTTTTTTTGCTATTTTTGTTATTTTATCTACTGATTGATCAAAAAATGCATAATCATTAATACCAAGACCAACTATATTTTCTTCGGTTACATCGTAGTCTACTTTGCTATAAAACCTATCATATCCTAAACTTTCATGCATATTTCTTCTATTCCAAAAATCAGCATTGTTACCATGCATACTAAATGTATAATATCCTTTTTCACTTAGTAATTTTGGTATCCCATTATAAGTTCTATCTGAATATGATACAAATGCTGTTCCACTTTTGGTTGGTAAAAGTGAAGTATTAAACATCAATTCTGCATCACTGCTTGTTCCAACGCTTACTGGTGAATAGAAGTTAGAAAAGAACATTCCTTCTTCTGCCAACTTATTTAAATTTGGCGTTACTTCCTCACCATTAAATGATAAACTCATTAGGTTTGTTTGTATGCTTTCTCCATGAATTACGATAACATTTTTGCCTTCAAAAATATTAGTATACTTATTATCTTGATGTTCTTCTTTATCATTAAAATAGTCTTTAAATATTTTTTTTGCTTGGTCATATCCAAACAAGGAATTTATTTTTGGTTGAATAGATGCTATTACATCATTCGCTTGATAGATATAAATACCATATTTCATAACAATATATTCACGATTCCATTGTTTCACTAATCTGGACATATCTGTTGGTGTTAATGTTAATATAAATATTATCGCAATTACAGCACCTACTGCTACTGTTTTTATGGTTCTCTTTTTTCTATCAGATTTTATTTCTATTTTTTTATAATAATTTTTCTTTTTTATTCTCATATTTACTAAAACTAATATTATTGGTCCTAAAACATATAAAAAGTCTTTGAAATTAATTACCTGTTCAACAACAGCATCTCCTACATCTCCTACATATTGTGTTAAAGATAACATAGATACAGATGCGAATGATGTATAATATGTATAATATATTGAATTGATTAAGCAAATTGTGGAAAAGAAAATACTAAAACCCAAGTAATATCCAAATCTATTCTTTGGTTTTAATAAATACCCAAGTCCACCAATAATTACTACTATTGCTGTATCGGCAAGTATCGGAGCTACCGCCAAATAATTTTCTGTCGAGTTAATACAAAAAAATCTTAACAATGTTGAATTTATAACACAAGTAATTACAAATGTTATGAATAAAACATTGTTTCTCATATATTCTCTAATTAAATGTTCTTCTTTTATTTTTTTTAAATTATTTTTTAAAGTAATCATTAGTCTATTCAAACTATTTTTCAATTTTTTCATTCTTCAACCTCGCTTTTTATGTTTCTCATCTCGAACTTAGCTTATTATATTATAGCATTATTATTATCTTTTTTCAATTGCTGAGTTTTTTTCTTAACATAGTTTGAAATACTTTCTACAGTATTTTATATAGGACTTTCCATCCTTTATAACAGCTAATGCTTAATTTTTCTTTCACAATTACTTAATTAAATTTTCTCAATAAACTTATTATTCCTACTCATTCACTTACGTATATTCTCTTTTTTTCATCACATATTTAGGTTTATTTACTTTCTACTATACTATTTATTAAAGTTTAATATCATTTTCTTTTGTTAATATCATCCCTGTTCTTTCAATATCTTCTTCTTTTGTATTTCCGGCATTGATGGCCATTCCCAATACAAAAATATATGATAAAATATAAATCCATAATAGTAGGATTATAATATTAGAAATACTTCCATAAAACAAATCATAACTAGAAAACTCTCCTATATAGAAAGTATATATTTCTGTTGCTAATATCCAACTAATTGTTGTAAACAATGCTCCTTTTGTCGTTGTTTTACTTCTTATTTTTTTATCTGGCGCCAATACATATAATAATTTAATATTTAAATATACCACTAAAATAGACATTGGATATTTTATAATTTGGTATACTTTATAAATAAATTCTATGAACTTTTCATTATTTGATGTTTTCTTGATAATTTCAAAAATTGTATCTCCACAAACTGGAACAAGTATTAAAAATAAAAATATTCCAAGTAAAATTGATGTCATTCCTATTGCTTTTAGCCTTCTCTTTAAGATATTATCTGATTTTATTTTATATATTTCATTAGAAGTAATAATCATTGAGTGAGTTCCATTTGATGCTAATAAAAAGGCAGAGAAAAAGAATATAACAATATTAAAATTAATACTATCTCTTGCTACTGCTCCAGAAAATAAGTCTGCAATAGATCCTGGTAAGGCTGATAATAGATATTTGTCTAGTGCTTCTACAGGAATTGAAAATCTAGATGCAATTGCCCCAATTAATGCAACTAGTGGAATGATTGAAAGGACAAAGAAAAAAGCAAGTTGTCCAGGAAGTACTCTCATTTCAGGTTTTGTAATAATTGAAACGACTTTTTTAATAAATCCTGTTACTTGCCCCATATTTCTTCATCCCTTTTACTTCATTTCCTCTTTAGCAGTTATCATTTCAAGTGTTGCTTCATTAATGGCATCATCTAATGTTTTTATTTCATCAGTAATCATACTGTAACCGATTGCAGCTCCAAATTCGTGAGGCAAGTTTTTCATTTCTTTTCCTAATTTTTTTACATAAGTAGAAACTTGTCTTTCACTATAACCAACTAAATAAATTAAGAATTCGTTACCATCTGTACGTATAATTTCGCTATTTTCTAATTGTGTATTTACTAAAATCCCCGCTGCCTTGATAATTAAATCGTCACCTTCTTCATGACCATAATTATCATTAATATATTTTACATTATTTAAATCTACCATAACTATTGCTTGAGGGAATACTTTAGAATCTTCCCACTCAGGCATTTTAGCATTTAAATAATTCCTATTTTTTAATGATGTCAGCATATCTGTATATTTATGTCTGTCACTTGCTTTTACTTTCTTTATTTGTTTTTTCTTTTTTATCACTAAATATATACCTAATAAAATAATCAATGGTACAAATATAATGGTTAAAACGATTGTATAAACCTGTTCAAGTGTAGAACTTTCTAATATAGATGCATGTAAGTTTGTAATACCACTGTTTCTATAGTTATAGTAAGAATTAGTATTGATAATATAATTGAACAAATCATAAAATGCTTCATTATTATTTTTTACCATAAATTTGTAATCATTCATCATTGTATCAGTATACAACAATTTCATTTTTTTCATCTTAGTGGTTTGATAATAGCTATAGATTTCTTTGTCTACTACAATTAAGCAATTGCTACTTTCTTTTATTAAATCTTCAAGCGTATCATATGTTTTGATTTTTGCTCTTGCATTGTTTGAAAAGTAATTATATAAAGAATCATTTGCTAGCATTGCTAAAGATTGATCTTTCATACTTTCAAAAGAAGTTACAATATGATTATCTTCTTCTTTTCCTAATACAACATATTGTTCAATAAATGTTGATAAAGTTGAATTATATTTATTATTGCTGTAATTATAGTAATCAAAATATAAATCTATTTCTCCTTTATCTATAGCTTTTTCTAAATCTTCAATTGTATCATATTTTTTATACTTAAAGTTAATTCCTGAAAGTCTTGCCACCCTATCCACATATTCTCCTGCAATTCCAGCAACTTTCCCATTTACAAATTGCTCATATGGTGGATTTTCTACGTATCCATAAGTATAGTTTTTAGAAATTAATTCTGCTTTTGTTTTTGCACTTAAATTATTTTCTTCTAGATAATAGTCTAAATAAGCATCATTATATTCTTTTACATATTTTGTCTGTTTCCATTTATTATAATACTTAGTAACAATATTATTTAATTCTTCATTATCTTTGCTTAATGTTAGTACAATTTGTTTTTGCATTTCTGTGAAAAAGTAATTAATTGAATATTTATCATTATTAATTGTATAGTTTAGATACATAATGTTTGGCACTATTACCATATCTACTTCATCATTATCTAAGGCCTTATAAATATCTTCAATATTATCGTAGGTTTTAAAAGATAAATTTGTACCACTTTTTAAATAGTAACTAATATCACTAGAATCCTCTGAAAATATACCAAAAGTTACATTTTTAAAATCTTTAATATTGTTAATTCTTTCATATGTTTTCCCAACAGCAACGTAATTATCATTAAATAATGGTAAATCGTTATCTTTTAATTTATCATCGTTATCTAATATTCTAATTCTAAATCCATCAATTGACGTTTTAGACTCTTTTAAATATGGAATTCTGTTAAATTCTATTCCAATATTTTCTTCAAAATCATTAAGAAAACTAAAAAGAACTCCACTTCCATTAGTACCATATAACGGGTAATTATTTACCACTTCAAAATCATAAGTTTGATCCGCATGTTCTTGCACCCATTGTTTTTCTCTTACTGTTAAAGTAGTTGTTGCATCTTCTTTATTGTAATAACGATAAACAAAGATAAAAGCAACTGCTGCTATTACGATGGGAATAATTATAATCAATCTCTTTTTCATTATTCTGCTCCCCGATCTTTTGTCCATGAGAATGTATCCTTTGCATGATGCTTATAACCGATAATAGGAAAATCAGATGCCTCAGTATCTTTTTTTATAAAAATTTGAACATCATAAAATTGTTTTTCTTTACTATTTAATGATTCTAAAACCTTTATATTTAAACCTTTTGCCGTATCAATGGAAGTATCATCTTGCACTGTAATTATTACTTCTATAATCTTTCCAGCAACACTGACTTCTGCTTTTTTTACTGCACTATCAGATTTTAAAGATTCTTCGATTTTTGTTAATTTACTGTTTGATAACTTTACTTCTTCAATTCCGTCTAAGCGTTCTCCATACAGTGCTGTTCCTTCTCCTTGAAAAAACATTGATAATATTTGAAAAGCTAAAATCACTAATATTAAGAATATTCCTATTGCTAATATTACAAATTTATTTTTTCTTATAAAACTCATTCATTATCACATCCTAGTATTTTAATTATACACTATGTATATTTGTTTTTCAATTACTTGTTTAACTCTTCTAGTAAAATATCCATAGCCATTTTGGGATTTAGACTTCCTTTACTTTCTTTCATTATTTGTCCCATTAAATATTTGATAGCACGGTCTTTTCCAGCTTTATAATCTGCTACACTACATGGATTTTCTTTGATTATCTTTTTTATCATTTCAGTAATAGCAGAACTGTCTGTAATATTTTGAATACCTGTTTCCTTAATAATTTCTTTAATGTTTTTATCACTTTCCATAACAGTATCCAATATTTCTTTTATATTTTTGCTTGTTAAGGTACCATCACTTATATTATTAGTTAATTCTATAAATTTTTCTTTTGTAAGGTGTGTATTGATTATTTCTTGTTCATTTTTATTTAAATATCCAGAAATATCACCTAACAATAAGTTAGAAGCTGTCTTAAAGTCTATTTTTTCATCTAAAAATTCATTTAAATAATCACTTAACGATCTGTTTTGAACTAGCTTTTTAGCATTAACTTCACTAATTCCTAAACTTTGATATTTTTCTTTTCTTTCATCTGGTAACATTGGGATTGTTTTTCTAACTTCAGCAATTTGCTTTTCTGTAATATATACATATGGAATATCTGGCTCTGGAAAATAGCGATAATCATTTCCTGTTTCTTTTACACGCATTAAAACTGTATCATTTAATTTATCATCAAAACGCCTTGTTTGTGGTAAAAATATTTCTCCATTATCATAAAGTTTTGCTTGACGCTCAATTTCTTTTTCAATACTTAATTTTACATTTGAAATAGAACCGATATTTTTTATTTCAGCTTTTGTTCCATATGGATCAGAGATATTTTTTCTAATGGATACATTAGCATCCGCTCTCATAGATCCTTCTTCCATTTTACAATCTGAAACATCACTATAGAATAATAATTCTTTTAATTTCTCTAAATAAAGTTTTGCTTCTTCTCCACTTTCCATACATGGTTTTGTTACAATTTCTATCAATGGAACACCTGCACGATTAAAATCTAGTAGTGTTTTTGTTCCTCTATGAGTACTTTTGCAAGTATCTTCTTCTATGTGCATCTCTTCTATTTCGATTTTTTTCTTTTTTCCATCTATATCTATTTCCACATAGCCATCATATCCAATTGGAGTTTCAGCTTGTGTAATTTGATAATTTTTTGGATTATCTGGATAAAAGTAATTCTTTCTATCAAAATGCATTTTTGGACGAATTTTACAATTTAAAATTAAGGCGGCTTTTATTGCTAAGTTAATTACTTCTTTATTTAAAGTGGGAAGTGTTCCAGGATAGCCTAAATCAATTACATTAGTTAAAGAATTGGCCATTTGACCATACCCATTAACACTATTTGAAAATATCTTTGTATTTGTTTTTAGTTCACAGTGTACCTCTACACCAATAGTTGGAATGTAATTAGACATTTTTATCATCCTTTCTTGGATCTAAATCTAGATTTACTTGTTTCTCTAGGAAACTTGCTAATTGATAAATGGTGGATTCATCAAAGCTATTACCTATAATATGTAATCCAATTGGCATATGATTTTTGCCAAATCCTATTGGCAAGGATAATCCAGGAAGTCCTGCCATATTTACTGGGATAACTAATACATCATCCATAAAACTTTTTGATGGATCATCCATAGAATCTGTTAAATCATATGCCGTCGTGGTAGTAGTTGGTCCAATGATTAAGTCATAATTTTTAAATACTTTATCAAATTCTTTTTTTATATCATCTCTAATTGATAATGCCTTATTGTAATAAATTTTTGCATTTTCTCCACTTAATAAATAGGAACCAACCATAATTCTTCTTTTTACTTCTTTTCCAAAACCATTTTTTCTCGTTTCTAAATACAAATCTTCTATATTTTTTGGATTTTCTATTGAATATCCATAGCGAATCCCATCAAATCTAGCTAAGTTAGAAGATGCTTCTCCCATGGAAATAATTTGATATAAAATAACCACTTTATCTAAATATTTCATATCAATATAATCTACTGTTGCACCATTTTCTTCTAATATTTTTTTAGCTTTTTCGACTTCTGTTCTAATCTCTTTTGTTACGATATCACTCATAAAGTAATTTGGCAGAGCAATTTTCATTCCTTTAATGTCTTTTCCAATTAATCTTGTAAAATCTTCTGACTCTTTATCTGCAGAAGTCAAATCTTTTTCATCTGCTCCTGTAATAATATTTAGAAGCAAGGCATTTTCATAAACATTTCTAGTCATAGGACCAATTTGATCAAGGCTTGATGCAAAAGCCACTAATCCATAACGGGATACTCTACCATAGGTTGGTTTCATTCCAACAATTCCTGTATAACTTGCTGGCTGACGTATAGATCCTCCTGTATCAGTTCCTAGAGCAAACAATACATCTTTTGCGGCTATAGTTGTCGCACTACCACCAGATGAGCCTCCTGAAATCTTTTCTTTATTCCAAGGATTTTTTGGGGCACCAAAATAACTAGTTCTACTGCTTGAACCCATTGCAAATTCATCCATATTGGTTTTTCCAATAATAATCATGTCATTATCATTTATTTTTTCTATAACTGTTGCATTATAAATTGGAATAAAATTTTCTAAGATATGAGATGCACAGGTTGTTTTTAAATTTTTGGTTATTATATTATCTTTTACTGCGATAGGTAATCCAAATAATAAGTTATTTCCTACTTCTTTATTTTCTAATTCTTTGGCTCTTTTGATTGCTTCTTCTTTATTTAATGTTATATAGGCATTTAATTCTTTATTTTTTTCAATTCTATCAAACGCTTCTTCTACTAAGTCTATCGGTTTAATCATTTTATTCTTTAAGGCTTCATGTATTTCTTGTATTGATTTATCTAGCATATTAGGCCTCCTCACCATCACTAATTACAATTGGTACCTCAATATAGTTACCACTATGCCTTGGTGCATTTTTTAATACTTCTTTTGGATTTAACATTTCTCCAGATTTATCTTCTCGGGTTATTGTATTTTTAGTCCATGGAGCAATCATTTTTTCTTCATCGTATCCTTCTACTTCTTTAATTTTATCCACATCATTTAAAAGTTTTTCTAATTCTATTTGGTATTTTTCAATTTCTCCCTCATCTATTTTAATTCTTGCTAGATGAGCAACATGTAATACTTCTTCCTTTGTTAACTTATTTTTCACTCGGAATTCCTCCTTTAACTCTAGTTATTATATCATAAATTTCTTTTCAAAAAAAGAACTACTATGAGTTCTTCTTACTTTTGTGATTTATAAACATAAGCTCCATCATCAATTGCTTTTTCTTCTATTTCATCTACTTGATTATGAGAGGCCGTATAATAATTAAATTCTGTTGTATAGCCTGATATTAGAATGTTATCACCATTATCTCCGATAGTGTACTTTGCTATTCCACCATTTTTTGGTCCCTTACAATAAATTTCATAACCTTCACATTCTTTAAATATGACTGTTTGATCACCAAAATCTATAATTAGATGGTTGCACACTTCTTGCGTTGTTTCTACTTAATTTTTTCCTGAATCTGTACATCCACTTAGTAATATTGTAGACGTTAAAAGTACGGCAAGGCCTCTACCTATATTAAATTTTTTCATATTTTTCCTTTTAAAAGTCCAATATTTTTAGCCAATATTTTTAAAGCTATAGACTTTTCCTTTCTAATCGTATTTTTCTTTTTCTATTTTCTTCCTTTAATTTTTCTATTTCTTTTTTTAGACAATCTAAATCATTATTTTATTTTTTGTTTGACTTTTACACTTAAACTTCCCCCTTGTTCTTCCTAGTTGTTCATCTATTTCTTGTTGTCTTTTTCTTAAATTCTGTTTTTCAGCTAGTAATGCTTGATATTATTTTATCAATATATTCCATTCTTCTGTTTCTTCTTGTTCTTTTAGCTTTGTTGTCTACATGGTCCATAACCTTTTAACTGTGTTATTTTATTCCAGTTTTCATTTAGCTGCTTATCGTAAAGGTTCCTGTTTTATATAATATTGCATAGGTTTGAGACGGAAATCCTAAATCTTCTAGTAATAATCTACTTTGTAATTTTAACTTTTCTCTTTTTATCCCTAGAGAATTTTTCCGTTTTTTATTTTGTAACCTGCATTATGTAATGCCCTTTTTATCTCATTTATTTCGCTTGTTCCTAATTGTCTTATTTTCATCAAATCTTCATAATTTGTATCCAATAATTCTTCTAGTGTTTCAATGTTGTGTTAATTTTTTCTAATAGCCTTTTTTATACCTATCCGTTATAATGTTATAGGTAATTCAAATTCTTCACTCGTCTTATCCACCCCTCTCTTTTTATTCTGTAAAACAGTTATTCATATTAGCACTGTTTGATGTTGCTTTGGTTGCTAAGGTAAAATTATCCAAAGTTCCTATTACTGTTATTTCCATTTCTTCTTCAAAGTTACTAAAATCTGTTTTTTCAGCCATTGGACATTTTACTTTTAAAGTATACGCGTCATCTGGATCTTTATAATACAATATTAATTCATTATCCTTTATTTTGTAGATTCTACCTGTTATTCTCATAAATTGTCCTGCATATTTATTTGCTGTTTTTTCTGGATCATTTCTAAATTCAATTGCTAAGTCTAAAGTTGAAATTTCTGTTGGTTCGACGGAATATGGCATTGTCCAAAAACCAATTTGGGTGTCTCTTCTTCCTTGTTCTTGATGATATTTGATAACTTTGTATCCTAATCCATAAAACTCCTCAGTTCCACCATCATTATATGTTTTAGTACGTATTGCAAAATATGGCCCTTTATTATATTTTTGAATACAAATAACATCAATAGTGATAATAATTCCTAAAGCTATAATAAAGATAAAAATAATGTTACTAATAACCTTTGACAAAGGTTCCTTTTCTTCAATTATTTCCATATCCAAGTCATTTATTCCATAATTATTGTAATCTACATAATCATATTCTTCTGTTTTTAACTCTTTTTTCTTTTTTCTCATCTTTATTCCTCCTTACAAACCTTTTCGTTGATATATTCCTGTTCTTTGCTCTAATGGTAGAGCATTTGATTTTCTTTTAGAAAATTCTCTTTCTAAATTATATCCATAATTTATTATATTATCTCTATCCTCACTATTCATTTCAAAATCAAATAGTAATCCAGTCCCAAAATTTATCATTTGTCGTTTTATTAATAATGTTTGCTATTCTGTGACAGTGTGTATACCAAAATTAAATGAATCTGGTAACTTAGGAGTTTTGGAATTTTTTAAGTCTAATACTTCAACATGATTTGGAAAAAATAAAGACATCAATCCTTTTGGCTGTTCCAGCCTTGTTTCATCTACTTCTTCTTATAATCCCTTTATACTCGTTCCTACTTCTCTTTTCACCTTGTATTTTGTTCCTACTAATATTAATGCTGAAGATTCTTCTATTAAATTCATTAATTTTTTTAAATGACAGGTAAAATTTCTATAGCAACGGTTTTCGCTTGCTATTGCTATTGTACTTTCCGAGGTTAATTCTATAATATCAGTAGAAAATCCTACGAATTTTTTTCGGCAGAAAAATATTCATTCCAAACTAAATAATGATAAATCGCTTGATATACATCAATATCATCTGTATTAGAAATACTTTTTATTAATTGTGCTTCTTGTTCTTTTACTAAATCATGTCCTCTTCTTAAAGGAGACGACTTATATGCTCTATGGCATAATTCCATATGTTTATAAAATCTTAGATATCCATCTATCTTATTCTTCTTTTTTTCCTCTTTTGATAAGGCATATTATACTATAATTCTTTTTTATTGTAAATAAAAAAGTAGCTAGAGCTACTGTAGTTTATTTTTAAATTCTTCTTCGGTCCATATTGGAATTCCTAATTTAAGCGCTTTCTCATATTTACTTCCTGGCTTCTCTCCTACAATTACTACTGATGTTTTTTTAGATACAGAGTCTACTGTTTTTCCACCAAGTGATTCTATTTTTTCTTTTGCTTCTTCTCTTGTAAATATAATAAGACTTCCTGTTAATACAAAGCTTTTTCCGCTAAACTCTTCATTTTCTATTATTTCTTGTCCTAGATATGTAGTATTAATTCCTAAGTCTATCAATTCTTCTACAATTCCTTTATGATGTGAATCGTTAAAATATGTAACGACACTTTTAGCAATAATTTCTCCTATATCTGGAACTTGTGTCAAATCTTCTTCTGTTTGTTGCATTAAAGTTTGTAATGTTTTATATTTTTGAGCTAATAACTTGGCTGTTTTTGCTCCAACATGAGGAATTCCTAAACCAAATATTAATTTTTCTAGGGAATTATTTTTGCTTGCTTCTATTGCATTCAATAAATTAGTTACCGATTTTTCTCCATATCCTTCTAGCCTAGTTAAATCTTTTTCATACATTCTTAAAGAATATATATCTGGAATAGCTGCTATAAAATGGAAGTTATAAAAATCCTCCATAATTCTATCTCCTAATCCATCGATATTCATAGCATCGCGAGAAACAAAATGAATTAGACTTTCAATATTTCTAGCAGGACATTTGTTATTTGGACAATAATAATCTACTTGGCCTTCCTTTTTTATTAATGGTGTATTACACATCGGACAGTTTGATATCATCATAAAATCTTTTTCTTTTCCTGTACGTCGCTCTTTTTTTACTTCTACTACTTCTGGTATTACATCTCCTGCTTTTCGAATTGATACAATGTCCCCAATCTTTAAATCTTTTTCTTTTACATAATCTTCGTTATGAAGTGTTGCTCTTGAGATAGTAGATCCAGCAACAATGACTGGTTCTAGTACTGCATTTGGAGTTATTTGTCCAGTTCTTCCGACTGTGAAAATTATATCTGTTAATTTTGTTAATACTTCTTTAGCTGGAAATTTATATGCTGTTGCCCACTTTGGATACTTAGCTGTAGACCCTAATTTGCGTTGGTCATCAATGTTGTTTACTTTTATTACAATTCCATCTATATCATAAGGAAGAGAATCTCTTTGTTTTCCCTTTTCTTCAATAAACTCTAATACTTCATTGATATTTTTTACTACCCTATTATTAGGATTAATTTTAAATCCTAACTTTCTCATGTATTCTAAAGCCTCACTATGTGTGTGAATTCCATAATCAAGAGGATTAGGTAAATGATAAATAAAGTTATCTAATTTTCTTTGTGCGGCTATTTTTGAATCTAGCTGTCTTATTGAACCTGCGGCAGCATTACGACAGTTTTGAAGTAGTGGTTGACCGTTTTTCTTTCTTTCTTCATTAAGGGCTTCTAGGGTCTTTTTATTCATAAAGATTTCTCCACGTACTTCAATATCTACTTCTTCTTTTAATTTTAAGGGAATCACTTTAATTGTTTTAGCATTGTGTGTGATATCTTCTCCAATTGTTCCATCCCCACGAGTAGCAGCACGAACTAACTTACCTTTCTCATATAACAATGATACAGATAAGCCATCTATTTTTAATTCACATACGTATTCTGGATGAAATCCTTCTTTTTGAATTCTTTCATCAAAAGCTATTACTTCGCTTTCTGAAAACACATCGCTCAGTGACATCATGGGTATTTTATGTGTAACTTTTTCAAACCCTTCAATTATTTTTCCTCCAGCATGTTGAGATGGAGAATCTTCTCTTATCCAATCTGGATGACTTTCTTCTATTTCTATTAATTCTCGTAAATACTTATCATACTCTTGATCTGTTATCGTTGGATTGTCTAATGTATGATAATTATAGTCTGCATCATTAATAATTTTTATTAACTCTTCCATTCTTTCTTTCATATATAATCACCATTATTAGTATATCATTTTTAATGGTTAAAAAAAAGAAACTTTCGAGTTTCTCTTTTAATTATTATTTTCATAATTTATCATTGGTATCGGTGAAACTTTAGATATAGCTTGAACCGTTTTTATTGGTTGTGTTTGTATAATTGATGTGTTTATGCCTGTCGCTTCTTGAGGTGTCTGTTGTGATATTGCCATCAATTGTTGCTGAGTGTATAAAGCTTCTTGTTTAGTTTCTGTATATAGCTTATTATAATATTCAATATTTGTTTTTAACTCTTGATTATTTTTTTGCAATCGGTCTAATTCTGCTTGTGTAGTCTGCTGCTTACTTGTTTGGATATTTAAATCTTGTTCTAATTTTGTAGTTTGCTGTTGTAGCTCTCTACATTTAATAGTTAAAATAGAAATAGTTTCTAATGATTCTTGTTTATCTAATACCACTAAAAATAAAGTTATAACGGCTAAAACAATTTCAGCAATTATTACTATTGACAATAATTGTTGTGCTAATACTCCTATAAAAACAGATATTATAGTCATTACAGCAATTCCTACAGTTAATCCTGCTACTAGATTTCGCAATGTTTTGATTGTATCTGTCTCATTTACTGTACTAGTTAAATATGTGAGTGTTGCACTTCCTACTGTAAAAGCTAATATAAATGGAAATATTATTGTAGCTATTCCTGGCTTACTAAACATTGATGTTCTTATTTCTATTATACCAAAAGCCATCAATATAAAAAAGATTGATGATATAATTACTCCTATAATTGTGAAAAAACTAAATATTATACTTATATTGTTCCTATTTCCTGTAGTAGATAACATCAGACATGCTCCCATAATAAACAATACAGTTCCTAAAATTTGAACCCAGCTTATAGATGTGACCAACATGGAAACAATTAATAAAACTGCTCCTAAAACTACTCCGATTCCGGACATTAATATTAATTTATTTTTCAATTTACTCACCACTTACTGTCTAATATTATTTTTATTATAGCATACAATTAGACATGATTATATTTTTTATTATAAAAAAAAGAACCTTATGGTTCTAATCTCTTCTTTTTCCAAAAAGTTCTAATAATCTGATAAATAAGTTAATGAAATCTAGGTATAACTGAAATGCTCCATATACTGCTGCTTTTTCTTCTCCAATTGCTAGCATTAATTGTTTTACTTTATTTACATCATATGCAATATAGGCTATAAAGATTAATGCTCCAATAATTGTTAAAAGCAAATCAAATGTTGAACTTTTAAAAATTAATATATTTATTAATCCTCCTATAATAACACCAAGTAATGCTATTAAAGCAATAGTTCCAATTTTTGTTAAATCTCTTTTCGTAGTATATCCATAAAATGCTAATAAAGCAAAAATTACGGCTGTAATTATAAAAATACTAATTAATGATGATACTTCGAAAGCAACAAATATTACCGAAAATGTAACTCCTGTTAAAACTGAATATAAGATATATAGAATTTTCATCGTTAGTGGATTCATTTTTGCAATTCTTATTCCCAAAATGAAAGCTATTACAATTTCAGCAATTGCGATAGGAAAAATTCCAATTGCCAATACTTTTATCATTAACTGTTGATTTAATGTTAATGCATAACCACTAGCAAAGGTTATCAATAGTCCAATGAATAACCAAGTGAACATTTTTGGATAAAGTTGTGTATTTAAATTATTTTCGTCCATTTTTTCTCCTTAAATATTATTTTAATAACTTTCGTTATCATTTTTATTATATCATATTTCTATTAAGATAAAAATATTTTAATTTTCCCACAAATTTAGTGGATACTTTTTTTCTTTTATCAATTCTGAAAAAGCTTCTTTTATCATTTTCTTATCTTGCTTATAAGTTACTCCATACCATTTAGCATCTGTAACCATTAAATCTACTGTCTTTCCTTCATGACTCATACTATCACTTAAAACAGTTGGGATTTGATATTCTACTTTTGATAAATCATTTTTATTAGTTTTTAAAAAATCATAAAAATATTTTTCTAGAATATCAAAAAAATCAGTAGAGAATAATAATAAATTCATAGATACTGGGGTGTTTTCTTGCAACTCTATCTCTTCACCAGTGGTTTGTAAGATTGCAATAATTTTATCATTTATTTTTTCTACTTTACTTTCAACCACTTTTGTTAATTTCTGATCTTTTTCGTAACATATTCCTCTTGAACATGCACCTGATGGACTTAAAGTATTTTTTACTAAATATGCAATCATTCCATAGTGATTAGTCTTTATATTATCTAAGTAATTACTTGCCTTTTGTATTGCATCTTTACCATAGAAATCATCGGCATTAATCATCGCAAAAGGTCCATTAATTTTATCTTTTGCACAAAGAATTGCATGTGCAGTTCCTAGTGGTTTTATCCTATCCTGTAATAATTTCTTATATTCTTTGGGAACTAGTCTATCATCCTGAAAAACATATTCTGTTTTTATATACGACTCTATTCTTTTTCCAATTGTTTCTTTAAAAATTTCATAATTTTCTTCTTTAATGACAAATACTACTTTGTCAAATCCTGCTTTTTTTGCATCATAAATGGAATAATCAATGATAAATTCTCCGTTTGGTCCAAATGGTTCTATTTGTTTTAATCCACCAAAACGACTCCCCATTCCAGCAGCTAATATTAATAATGTTTTTTCCTTCATCTACTCACTCCATAAATCATTAGGGTATATATTTTTTTCTACTAGCTGTTTTATAGCCGTTGTTACTAAGTCTTTATCTTCTTTATATGTTACTCCATACCAATTAGCAGATGTTTCTAATACGTCTACTTTCTTCTGCTCTTCCTCCACTAATTCATTTAAAACAATAGGGATTAAATATTCACATGAGTCTAATTTATTACTATTTTGTTCTAAGAAAGTTGGAAATCTATCTTCTAATATCTTAAATAGATCTGGTGTAAATAATAGAAAGTTCATGGAAGCAATAGTATTTTTATTAGTTCTAAATACCTCTCCACCTTCTAATGGTTTCACATCAACCATATCTCCATCCAAAGTTACTGTACTTTCTGTTAATTTAATTAATTCTCCATTATCATTTACTTCGCATACCCCTCGTTTAGCAGACCCATTTGGTGTTAATGTATTACCTAATCTGTATGCAATCATTCCATAGTGATTCTTAGGAATATTGTCAAGGTAATTTGCAGCTTTCTCATAAGCATCATAACCATAAAAATCATCAGCATTGATAATTGCGAATGGTTCTTTAATTTTATCCTTTGCACAAAGAATTGCATGTGCAGTTCCTAGCGGTTTTTGTCTATTCTTCAAAATATCTTTGTAAGTTTTTGGTAGATTATCATTTTTTTGAAAAGCATATTCTGTTTCTATGTATGGTTCTACTCTTTTCCCAATTGTTTCTTTAAAAATTTCATAATTTTCTTCTTTAATGACAAATACTACTTTGTCAAATCCTGCTTTTTTTGCATCATAAATGGAATAGTCTATAATAAATTCTCCATTAGGTCCAAATGGTTCTATTTGTTTTAACCCTCCAAATCGACTCCCCATTCCAGCGGCTAATATTAATAGTGTTTTTTTCATTATTTCCCTCCTAATTTTTTACATATAAAATTTTATTTATATGAATTACTTTATGGTTATTAGTTCATTTAATATTATTGTATTCCATAAGATTGCTTTTTACTAGAAATATAATAATCATAAAGTAAAGTTCTTTTTCTATATAATACAATTGTTTATTGTTTGATTAATTATAGTTTTGTAAAACTGATTGTTTTTTTGATTTAAATTTAACTTTTTTTATCCCTTATGTATAATAAGTTTTTTTAATACCTATATTTTTCTTATTAATACCCTTTATTTATACTTTCTTCAATCTAATTTGTCTAAACTTTAGATAGTTTCTTATGATTTTTCATTAATTTTTTTATTCCATGTGGATGTTTGAAGGCAACACTTACTAATGTGTTAGTAACCTCTACTACCTTTCCTGTTCCAAAAGTTTCATGATATACATAATCTCCTACTTGATAATCTACCCCTTCTTCTCTAAACATACTCTCAACATCTACCTTTATCTCTTGTTTTGGTAATTCTTCTTCCTTAACATTTGTTTCTATTAAATCTTTATTAATTTCTCCAATAAATCTACTTACTGGATTAATTTGTTCTTTACCAAATAAGGTTCTACGTCTAGCATTTATCAGGTGAAGTTCATCTTTTGCACGTGTGATTGCAACATAACAAAGTCGTCTTTCTTCTTCTATTTCACTTGTTTCCATCAAAGAATTCATGTGTGGAAAGATACCTTCCTCCATGCCAACTACAAAAACATAGTTAAATTCCAACCCTTTTACAGAATGTACTGTCATTAAACTAATTCTATTAGGGTCATCCTTATATTCTT
Organism: uncultured Bacilli bacterium; assembly: GCA_944332635.1. Taxonomy (GTDB): domain Bacteria; phylum Bacillota_I; class Bacilli_A; order RF39; family UBA660; genus Faecimonas. The sequence goes on along the minus strand of CALVKI010000059.1, from coordinate 7,987 downwards.
CTACATCACTAATTAAGCTTATTTCTAATAAGAAGTCTTCTAGTGACACTAACCCTTCTCTTTCTTCAAAAGATTTTGTTATTGATTTAAATTCTTCTAGGTTTTCTAATCTAACTTCAGATTCTAATGTTTTTTCACTTTCTAGTTCTTGTTTTATTCCTGAGGCATCTAGAACTTTATCAATCAGTTCAGTTAATGTTAACTCTTCTGATATACTTTTTAATTTTTCTATTGTATTTTTAAATTCTAATTCTTTTCCAGAAGAAATTGCTTCATATATGCTAGTTCCTGTTTCATCTGCTTTTAATGTTAGATTTTCAATTGTTTTCAATCCAATTCCTCTTTTTGGTGTATTAATTATTCTCAGTAAGCTAACATTATCTTTTGAATTATGAATTAATCTTAAATATGCAATTAAATCTTTAATTTCTTTCCTAGAATAGAAGTAAAAACTTCCAATTACTCGATATGGCATATTTTCTTTTAACATTTCTTCTTCTAAAACACGTGATTGTGCATTCGTTCTATATAAAATGGCTATATCTTTATATTCTACATTATTACTTCTTAATTCCTTTATTTTACGTATTATATAGCATGCTTCATCATGTTCATTGTACGCTCTATAATATTTAATTTTTTCTCCTTTACCACGTGATGTCCAAAGATTTTTATCTTTTCTTTGCGTATTATTTTTAATAACTTGATTTGCGGCATCTAAAATTGTGCTAGTTGATCTATAATTTTCTTCTAAAAGTATAGTTTTAGCGTCTTTATAATCATTTTCAAAGTTCAAAATATTTTTATAATTCGCTCCCCTAAAACTATAAATACTTTGTGAATCATCGCCTACACATGTTATTTTTCTACTCTTAGCACTGATTAGTTTTGATAAAATATATTGGGCTTGGTTCGTATCTTGATACTCATCAATTAAAATATATTGGTATAATTCTTGGTATCTTTGCAAAACGCTTGGATTTTCTTTAAATAATTTTATTGGTAATAAAAGTAAATCATCAAAATCTACAGAATTATTTTTCTTTAATTTTTCTTCATATTTTTCATAAACTTTTTGCATTACTTTCTCATAATCGCTAATCGCATATCGCTCATACATTTTTGGAGTCATCATTTCATTTTTACAACTGCTAATTTTATTCCTAATGGCGCGTGGATTATAGATTTTAGGGTCATAACCTAAATCTTTTACTATTTTTTTCACTACTGTTAAGGAATCATCACTATCCATGATAACAAAATTGGCTTCATATCCTAATTTAGCATAATTTTCTCTTAATAGTTTTAAACCAAAACTATGAAATGTAGAAACTTGAACCTTCTGTGCTAAATCTCCAATTATTCCATATAATCTATCTTTCATTTCTTTAGCAGCTTTATTGGTAAAAGTAATTGCTAAAACATTGTAAGGATGTGCTAATCCTTGTTCTATCAAGTATGCAATTTTTGTTGTCAATGTCTTTGTTTTTCCTGCTCCAGCTCCAGCGATAATTAGTAGTGGTCCTTCATTATAAAGTACTGCTTCTTTTTGTTTATTATTTAACCCTTCCAACATTTTATACCTACTTTCTAACAACATTATATCCTATTTTAGAATTTTAGAAAAGTAAAAATGCTAGATTAGCTACTGCTTTTTTGTTATTTTTTTCCTATTAATTCTTGAAAATCATGTACACTTATCTTTTTATTTTCATTTCTTTGTTCACTTTTAGCCTGTTTTTGTTCTTTTTCCTTATATCTTTTCAATAACATAAGTACTCTCTTATAATCTTCTAACGTTAATAAATTGTCAAAAACATCTGTCGCTGTTTTTTGAGGTGTAATCGCATTTTTTAGTCTAGCTTGTTTAATAGCTATTACTGGTTCATCTATAACTTTAATTTTACTTTGTTTATTAGGTCGTTCTTTTATCTCTTCTTTTTCTTCATTAATAGTACTTTCTAACATTGTATCTAAAAATTGTTTATCTTCTTCTGTTATATAGTTTGGTATATTTATTAAATAACTTTTTTCTTCTTGTTTTCTTTTTTGCACAATGTCTATATTATCCAACAATTCTTCCTTTGTTTTATTCCTTATTACTTTTTTTATTGTACCACGAATCACGCTTGGCATTTCTGTCTTTGTGATATTATCGGGTAATCTTCTTTTGTAAATGATTTCTTTTTTTATTATTGGCTCTGATATTGGTTCTTTAATTATAATTTGTTGTGGATTATTTTCATTTTTTTCGTCATCTTCTATTTCTTTTTTTTGTTGATAGAATCTAATTATTTTATAAATAATTAAAAATAGTATCCAAGTTATAAACACAGTGCTTGATAATTCAATTAATGCTAATGCATTTTTATTTTGATATATAGAAACTTGACTAAATATATCTAACTTACTTTTTATAACTATATTAATTGTTAAAAATAATAGATAATGAATTATACAAAATATCACTATATTAACGGTTTTAATCAGTTTTGGTATTTTTTTATTAAAGATGCTAATACATAAAATAATATTAGTTGCTATAATTGCTGCAAAATAAATTGCTAAATTTGGAAAATATATAGCAATAAAGAAGTTGTTCATCATATAGTCAAACATGTTAAATAATTCTTCTCTATAAAAGATTAGTGAGACGATAATAATAGATCCATATATGGCAATATAGATAACTCTATTTAATTTTTTTGTTTTAATGCTTGTAGCAATCAATATTATTCCTAAGGAAACCATTATTACAACTGCTACCACAAATATGCTAGAAGATGATACGACATCCCCTAATATCTTTAACTTATCTAATAGTGATAATCTCGACATCATCTTCACCCCCCCTATTTCACTCTTTTATTCTGCTTCAACTTCTTTTAACTCTGCAATATAAATAGTTTGAGTTGTATCATCATTGTTGGTACAAGTTACTAGTGTTAATGTTGTCTTATTATAATTACGATAAATTGCTATTTTACCTGTTTTTTGTTGTTTGTATATATTAGTAAATTTGTAAGTGTATTTTTTATTTTTATATATTATATAAGCCTCATCACCAATATTTAATTGATAAAGATCATTAAAGAAAGCTTTCCATCCAGTTCCTGAATGTCCTGCTAAAATAAAATTTCCTCTTTCTACATCTGGATAAGTAGATCCTTCTATTATCATAATATTTTTTTCTACATCATTCTCACTTGATCGTTTATCTACAAATCCTTTATTTAAATTTATTTTAGGAATAGTTAAATACCCAATATACTCATCAGTGTATGTATCACTTTCTTCTGGTTGTTCACTTTGTCCTTCTGTTTCCTCAATAATTTGACTAGTTATTTCTTTATTTTTATTAGATTGATAAAACACGTTGGTCATATAATCGTAGGCATATACTTTTTTTGTCTGTATATAATTATAAGAAACAAAGAATCCCCCAATTAGTGTTAGAAAGGCGCCTATTATTGCTACAACACTTGGAGAGATTCTTTTTTGTTTATATTCTTTGTTTACTATTTTTTTGAACAAATCTAATTCCACCGCCGATAATTCCAATACCTAAAATAACTAGCAATATTGAACTTGACACTCCTGTATTTGGAACATCTACTATGGGTGCATTTTCAATGGTTATTTGGTGTGATACATGTTCTGCATCCAATGTGAAACTATATATTTCATCACTTTTTTGATACCCGTTTGGGGCACTTATTTCTTCTACTGTATATGTTCCATCTTCTAACCCTGTTAGTACATATGGATCAGTTGTCGATGTAAATTTTGCTACTTCTTTTCCATCAGAATCTTTTACTACAATCACTGCACCTGCTAATGGTTGACCTGTAGATTGATCTACTTTAATGATGTTTACTACACGTTCTTTTGCTTCATTATAGAATTCTATTTTCTGCTCTCTATGGTTATCATCAATTGTAAATTTTATGACTTCTTCACTTAGTTCATATCCCTCAGGAGCACTTATTTCTTCTACTGTATATGTTCCATTAGGTAAATTCTTAATTATGTGTCCTACTGTTGTAGAAGTCCAACTAGTAATTTTATTTCCTTCTGAATCTTTTAACACTAGTTCGGCACCAGCAATTGCATTTCCTGTTGCTTTATCAATTTTTACAATTGTTATTTTAGAAGTTGATATCTCTAAATCAATAGATGTTTCTACATTTTCATCCTCTGGGCTAATTATTGATGGAGTAATATTTTGTTGGTTTTGTATTTCTGGTTGATATTCATATGCTTTATACACTTTACCAGTCGCATTAATTTTTACATTGATTGTCTCTTTCATCCCATCTACTTTAGAAGCTGGTACTTTTACTTTAAACGTTTCGTTTGCTGAGAATGTAGTTTTTTCCTTACCATTTTTGTCAATCACTACTGTTCCCTCTGGACCAGATGTTATTGATACCTTATATTCTGATATATTTGTTGATGATATTTTGACTTCTTCTGAAATATAATCTTTTCCATCATTTGATATAGACATTACTTCATCTGAAACGCTGGCACTAATAGTTGTTTTAATGTATCCTTTCTCTTTTTCAGCTTTTGCATCTGATACTAACTGTTTAATATATGGTCTTAAATTATATTCATCAGTTCCGGTTGTTTTAAATGCTGATGAAAGATTTGAACTTCCTGTTGTATCATCTAAATACCACCATAAAGCTGTTTGTGTAATGTAGTAGTCCTTTAACTTTTCCCCAGTAAAACTCTTTGTTGGGTATCCATTTAACATAATATATGCTACTCCAGCATCTAGCTCTCCAACTAAATAAGCAGTTGAGTTTTGTGCTGTATCCTTATGTATATTTAAACAATACATAAGTTCGCCTGATGTTGATACTTTTGTTGTAAAATATGTTCCCGCAACATATCCAGGAATAGATTCTGGACTTCCTAGGTCAATTTTTTGTGGGACTGCTTTTACGGTCGCTGTTAATGTACAGTAGCTAATAATAACAATTAATATTGCTACCAAAATTTTCTTTAATTGTTTTTTCATATTGTTTCCCCCTCCAATGTGGCTATATTATACCACATAACTCATAATATTTCAAGAGAAACTTATTATAAAACTTCTCTTTCTATTTGATATTATATTCTTTTTTTTAGAATTTGGAAAGGAATTTTAGTTATTTAATTATACCGTTTCCAACTTATTGAATTTCCACTTCCTTGTGTCATATTTTTATAATTGTCTGATGTATTATATTTTTCTAATAATATATTGGTTGGAATCACAATAACCAGTGTTAAAAGGATAGTAAAAAGTATTGTTTCTACAATGAAAAAAGTACTTTTTTCTTGATTTTTCAATACTTCTTTTGGATTTTTTTCTCCTGCTTTTGTATATACCAAAAACATAATCGCACCAACTAGTGTAAATCCTAATATTATAATTACTAAAATTTGTAAAAAACTCAAACTAGGATTAATAGCAATTACTTGATCAATCCCATAACTTCTATATACTGCTTCCCCGTTATGAAAGAATGCATAATAAATCGTATAACTAATCCCTATTAGTGATATTATTATAATCAGTGAGCATACACGTATGTATTCATTAAATTTATTTTTCATTTTATCATCTCCTTCTAAAATAAAATACACGTCTTTTGTGAAAAAAACGTGTATTTTTTAATTTTAATTTATTATTTCTTCTCTTATTACATTATCCTCAATATCATAAATTGTTATCTTATTTTCATCATAAACTAAATAACTTGGCTTATAATCTCCTTTGGGTAAAGAAATAGAACCTGGGTTTATATAATAATTCGTTTCTATCTTTTTTATAAATGGAACATGAAAATGACCATAGATTAATATAGAATTTTCTTTCATCCAATTACTTTCATTATAGATATGTCCGTGAGTAATATACAAATCATGATTTTGTGTCATAATTAAGCTTAAATCACTCATAATTGGAAAATTAGAAGTCTCTACATCTACTTCTGAATCACAATTACCTCTCATACAAATTAGGTTGTCTTTCATTGATTCTAAAAACCTTTTTACTTCTCTTATGTTATAACCTTCTATCATTTTATTTCTTGGTCCAATGTAATATATATCCCCTAAGACTACTAGCTTATCATACTCAAATTTTTCAAATATCTTTTTTATTTTTGCTAAATTCGTTGATACCCCATGAATATCTGATATAAACATTAATTTCATACTGTAATTTTCTCCTATATTTATGTAGTCAATTTATTATACCATTTTATCTCAACTCTATAAAGTATTTAATTATACAAGATAATATCATCTTTTAGATTCTTTCTTTATTAAATATTTATTCCCATTTTCTTTTTAACTTTAACCTCTATTATATCTATAATCAAATACATTAAATAAGACAAAATCCCTAATATTACTACTCCTGTAATTACTAAGTTAATATTAAATACTTGCGATCCATATAAAATTAAATATCCTAATCCACTTTTTGAAACTAATAGTTCACCCATAATTACTCCAATTAAACTCATTGAAATATTAATTTTCAACGCACTAATTATAGTAGGGATATTACTTGGTAAAACACCCTTTATAAATATTTGATATTTTGTAGCTCCTAATGTTTGCAATAATTTAATATATTTCTTATCAGTTGTAGAAAAACCTTGATAAATTGTAATGATTGTTACAAAAGTGCTTATCAATAAAGCCATAAAGATAATTGAATTAGTACTTGCTCCTACCCAAATAATAATTAATGGTCCTAATGCTACTTTAGGCAGTGAATTTAAAACAGTTATATAGGGTTCAACTATCTTAGCAATAATTTTATTATTCCAAAGAATCGTTGCTGTTATAAAACCTAAAATATTAGCAATTAAAAAACTGATGATTACTTCATATAACGTAACTCCTATATGAATAAATAAAGTTTTATCATTAAATAATCTTATTGCTGTTTTTATTACTTGTGTTGGTGATGATGATAAAAAAGTATTAATTAATTCTGCTCTTGAAAGTAACTCCCATGTTATCAAAAAAAGGATAATTATTAGCAAGCGGAAAAAGAAAATTATTCTTTTTTCACTTTTTTTCTTTTTTAAATATTTTATATGTTCTGTGCTATATGTGGACATCTAAATCCCTCCATATCAAATCATAATATTTTGAAAATTCTTTACATTTTCTATTTTCAATTGGAGTAGATTTATTTGTTAGATTTATTTCATATATATTTTTTATTGTTGCTGGTCTTTTTGATAAAACAACTATTCTATCTGACATACTTATTGCCTCGGCTATATCATGTGTAACCATAATCGTTGTCTTTCCTTCTTTTTTTATAATTTTATAAATATCATCACTAATTGCTAACCTTGATTGATAATCTAGTGCAGATAGTGCTTCATCTAACAATAAAATGTCTGGTTTAGTTGCAAGCGTTCTAATTAATGCTACTCTTTGAATGTAGTGAAGACACTTTTTCTTTTTTTTCCTTATTTTATAAGGGATTGCTCGTTACCTGAATCAAGCCTATTTTTTAACCTTTAAGGAACAATATTTTATTAAAGTTTAACTTTTAAGTCTTATTTTATATAGGTTTAAAGAGTGTGTTCTAATGCAACCTATATTGTTTGTTATTGTTTATTAGAGTTATTTATTATTTCTGATAATTTATTTTTAATCCATTCTTCAGAATATCCCATTGTTCTCCAAGTATTTATAGATCTTTCTACTATTAAAGATGGATCAAATAATTCATCAATTCGTTCACTACCTAATTTAGCTAACCAATCTTTTATTTCATTATTGCCATTGCTATTAATTATTTGGTAAAAATCATCTGGTGTCATATCTTTTAATTTTTTTGTTAATTCATTATTCATTATTTAAGAAATTCATTACTAAATCAATTAGTATATCTTTCTCTTTAGGATTAGATTGAGCAATAAGTAGTGTGATTGCAACAAGTGTATTATTATCAATAACT
>CALVKI010000058.1 GCA_944332635.1 uncultured Bacilli bacterium | reverse complement strand
AGCAATGATGGTAAAAAGAAATCCAGACATTGAATATTACAAAACTAACTATGAAAAATGGAAAAAAGAAGCTAAACAATTTATTAATGATATAAAAGCAGGTAAAAAAAGTTATGATGAATTTGATATTTGGCTAAATAATAATCATTGAAAGAGAGGAATTAATAAAATTTTCCTCTCTTTATCTTTTACCAAAATTCATTCCAAATAAAGTATCTTCTTGTGATATTTTTATAGCTTTATTATATTTTTCTAAAACCTCTTTATTCAATTCAGTTTTAACTATTTGATCATCATTAACACAACATATATACTGAAATCTATTATTACCTATTACTTCATTTATCAAATTTAAAAATTTTGCAACATATTGTTTATCTGTAGATTCAAATACAACACTGTCATGTATTAAGAATATTGGAAATCTATTACTATTAAAATCAGTTAATACTAAATCATATATTGCAATACACCCTTTTAAATAACCTGTACTTAATTTTCTTGGTATCTCCCAATCATAATTATAACCTCTTGCAGCATAATTTCCAGTTTTTTTGCATTCCATTATAAGTTTAGCATCTTCATCAAACACTTTTTTTATATACTTTTTAAATTTACTGTTTATAACTTCAAATTCACTACAATTATTATTCTTTTCAAGTTCTTCTATTATTATTTTTACTTTTTCCTTGCAACTATTATCTATTTCATTCAATGCTATATATACATCTAGCTGTTTTTCCAAATCACTTTTTTCTATTTTTAAATCTGTTATAATTTCACTAGTATTATAATACTCATCTAAATAACCTTTTTTATCAAATTCCTTTAATATGTTAGATTTTATTAAATTCATGTTTTCTATTTTTTCTTCTATTTCTTTTACCTTATTTTCATCGTTTTCTATTAAAGATTTAACTCTCTCATTTCTATTTTTATTTAAATTTATATGATATTCTTGTATTTCTTCTAATGTTTTTATTTTATCTTGTGTAGTAAAAAACTTTGATTCTTCTAATATTTCTTTTATTTGTTCAATGCTTAAAAGATTATTATTATTAATTATTTTTTTATTTGTTTCTATATAATTTAGGTATATATATTTTTCTTTAATTAAATTTGATAATTCTAAATTAATCTTTTGAATATCATTCATATTTGTTTTTTCATTTAATGTTAATTCAAAATCTTTTAATTTATCTTCATTTTTTTTTATTTCATTATTTAGATTTTTTATTTTGCTTTTTAATGTACTTTGATTTTCTTTTTTCCATATAATATCAGTTTCTTTTATTTCTTTTAATTTTAAAAAAGATTCTCTTTCTTCAACTAAATTTCTTAATTCTATTATTGGTTCTATTGGTACATCCATAAGGAATGAATTTTTAAGTTGTGTCACAATATTGTTTTCCATAGCATGAGTTTTATAAATATTATTAAATGCAAATGCTCCTCTTTTCATAAATGGTGAAATTAAATTTCGAAATGATATCTTTTCATCTTCTATTTTAAATATCAAATTATTTAATTTACTTTTAACCCAATCTAAAGATTTAGGTTCATCTTCTAGCACTTCATTACTTAATAAGCATTCCTTGTCAATAACTTTAATCTTTGAAGCATTTTGCGGAGTTCTTGACAATGTAATAGTTTTATTATTAACAACAAAGTCGACACTAAATTCTTCTTTATTTAAATCTTCATATGTTGAAATCTTTTCTGTACTTGATCCAAAACAAAAATTTATTATTTGGATTAAACTTGTCTTCCCAGTTCCATTATTACTTTTTTCATTTATAGATTCTGATACAAAGAAGTTAAAACCATCATTAAATTGAATTGTTTTAAATGATTTTAAAGTTCTACTATATATCTTTTTTATCAATCTTTATCACCCATTCATCTTTTATTTCAATTTTATTAATAGCAAATAAAAAAGCCATAATTGCATCTATATCCTTTGTTTTTAAATGACTTTTTTTATATAATTCTTCTATTTTTATTTTTTCTTCTATTGATTTATATATATCAATACTATATTTTAATAATGACTTTTCAAAAGGTACATCTTTATTTGGTAATATCATACTTCAAACACATCACATTCTTCAAAATAATTACATATAATAATCCCTGCTGGAATAATATTTGAAAAATCATTTCCTACAGCACTCCTTAGTAAGTTTGTAAATCTTTCAATATTACTTATATCATTACATAATTCTTGCCTATATAAACTAATAATGTTATGTCTTAATTCTGTTTTTTCACTTTGAGATAATGTTTGTAAAAATTCTTTAAAAATTGGTATATATCTCATATACATATCAATTTGATCTTTGACTTCATTTAAAGAGTTTTTATTAATTTTTTCTTCTACCCTAATACTTTCATATTTTTCAATTACTCCTGTATTATTACATTTTTTACTTAATTCTTTACATATTTTAGAAAAGTTTGCATATAAATTAGGATTTGAATATTCAATTGCAATTTTTATATTGTTTTCGTATTTTCTTTTTATTTCTTGTAACATTTCAGTTGAGTACTTATCACTATATTTATCAATCTCAGTATGACAGTTTGGACATAAAATCATGATATTTGATTCATTATTTAACTCTTCTATTGACTTATCAGGATTATATCTTTTGGTAGCTTGCTGTAAGTCTTCTATGTGAGCAAATTCACCAATAAATCTTTCATCTTCATAGTATCCTATTTTATTTTTACATATACAACATTTACCATCACTCTTCATCCATGATAGTTTCCTTTTTGTTATTATACTTATATTAATTCTACCACTCATATTTTCACCCTTTATATTTTTTTCCATTTTATCACAAAATTTTGTTTTATTCTATAAAATTAATTATTTTTTGTATAGTTTTTTCGACTTTTTTCTACATTTTATTTATATGTACTTCCAAAAAAAATATATTTTCAATTAATATCTTGCTTTTTGTTAACTATTATGTTAATATGTTATTAGTTAACAAAATATATTTTCTCTCCCCCCATTGTATAACCTGAAAGGAGGTGAAAAAGGTAATGGCTGGGAGTATTGAAAAAAGAGGAAAAGATAGTTACAGATTAGTATGTACAAATGGCTATGACTTAAATGGAAATTTAATTAAGCATACCAAAACAATACA
>CALVKI010000057.1 GCA_944332635.1 uncultured Bacilli bacterium | reverse complement strand
CAGCAAGTGAAATGTATACTTATGTTCAAAATGATGTATATAATGCATTACCATCGGAATTAAAAAATGGCATAATTGATACATTTGTAGTATCGGGACATGGTCTACATGAGTCAAGTAACTTTACCTCAACAGATAAGTTATATTTGTTATCGCCAATAGAAGTTAATTTATCATTATCAGTTGATTCTGCACAATCAAATACAAGAACATTAGATTTTTATCAAGGGAAAGGTGATTTAGATAGAAGAAAAAATCTAAAAAACTGGTGGTTGCGTGCGGCCCTTTCTGACTCTGGTACTAATTTCTACCTTATGCTTTCTTCTGGTATATTGTCTAACAGCTATGCTTCTAATTCTCATGGCATAGCCCCAGCTTTCCGGATAGGATAAACGATGAACTTTTTTCGAAAAGTCGTACTACGAGCGAAAAGCGTGTAAAGGCCGAAAAAGGGAAAGAAAAAGGACAAATTATATGAGTGTAGCAAAGTTTAAAAGAAAACCAAGTGGATTAGAATATGTAGATAATGCTTTGAATTACAGAAAGATATTATGATGCTTACCCCTAAATTGTCAGCTAAATGAGCGAGAATTTATTCTAAGCCTATTACTAAATTAACTTATATTCAAGCTGATTTAGTAAATATGGGAAATGGTATTAATCCAACTAATATTGAAGATTTTATTACAAGAAGATGGTTACTTATGATGTCTCGTGCTTCTTTATTAGCCTTAGAAAAACGTGTTATGGATATGATTAGAATTTTATATATGAATCCTTCCAAATGTTTTTCTAGAAAAAATGAAAAAAATAATTGTAGAGGTGAAGCTACTACTATGCTTGATCATCGATTAGAAGAGCTTGGTGTCAATTACTAGCGACAATATGATTTAATTAAAGGAGTGTTAAACTCTGATAAAAAGAAATATGATAAAATTAATAAAGAAGATATTAAAGACAAAGATATTTTAGAAATGTTGGTTTCAAAAGGATTTGAGGTTTTACTTAAATAATTTTTTGAAATAGGAAAACTAATGATTGAGTGCTTAGGTTAGTATTTTTTCTGCCTATAGTGTTGCGCACAGCTAATTCTAACAATAGTAATAATTTCAACAATGTTAATACTTCTAGTACATTGAATAACAACAATGCTAGTAATTCTAATAGCGTAGCGCCAGATTTCTGTCATAAAGCAGAACCGGTAAAAGACAGGTGTTTATTAACACTTTATACTGCTTTTAAAAGAAAGGATTGGTATTTCCTTGGATATATTCCTAAAGATAATTCATGATGTTTTGTTTGAGCACATTATTTATTTAAATTTCATGGGCAAAACTATGTGACTAGTTAAATAAACGATATTGTCATACTTGAATTGGAGCTTCGGCTCTTTTTTTATAGATTTGAGGTGTTACACTTGAATAGCATAGAAAGAAGAAAAAAAGATTTCTAAGAATAAAAGAGTTAAAAAAGATATAAGTAGAAGTGATTTATATGCTAATATAGATACTACTTTTTTTAATAATGTTATGTTTTATGCTGATTTGTGTTGTAAAGGTGTTGCTTTTAAACATTCAACTCAAAATTTTAAATTACATTTATTTACTAATATTGTAACGACTTGTCGAAATATTAAGGATAATAAATATGCAGTTGAGAAAACTTATCCATTAATAATTAATGAGAGAGGAAAAATTAGATATATAGAAGCTCCTTTAATTAAAGAACTCTTAATTCATAAAGTTTTAACTAATGAAATGCTACTTCCAATTTACTATCCTCATTTTGCATATGACACTGGTGCTTGTATTAAAAATAAAGGATATAAGTTTGCTATGGATAGAGTAGTAAAAAAGTTATCTAACTGGTATCGTAAATATAAACTAAACGGTTATGTTGGTTTACTTGATTATTCTAATTTCTTTCCAGCAGCATCGCATTTAACTATTCACCATATACATAAAAAACATCTTCTAAATGATTATATAATTAAAATCATAGAGGATTATTTATTTGTGTGTAAAAATGGTATATAACTCGGAGTTGAAATTGCCCAAATTGAAGCATGTACGTTACCTAATAAATTAGACCATTATTTACAAAGCCAAAGAGTTCCATTTGAACGATATACGAATGATACTTTTTTCTTGGCAAAAAGTAAATCAGAATCTAAAAGAAATTGTTTAGAATATGAAAAAATTGCAACTGAATTGAAAATTGCTATAAATAAAAAAAAGACAAAAATTATTCCCCTTTCTAACAATTTTATATATTGTAAATGGTAAGGGATATAAGATAGTGACAAAAAATAATCCAGTCATTAAAAATGAAATAATATTTAAAGAGGAAAATCAAATATTAAAAATAAATAGAACTGCAGATCTTTTTATATTTATCACAATTCAATAAAAAAATAATACCAACTTAATTCAGAAATAGATATTTATTATGATTCTAATAATCCTAAATTATCTTATGTTTTAAGATATTGTAACAAAAAATGGTCGTTTTATTTAACTTTTTGCTCTACACTATCAATTTTAGTAATTGATTTGTTAACTTTATTAATACTGTAAAAATGAGGTTTTAAAAAAGAAACACTTCATAAATTACAAAATAAAATGAGAATTTTCTGTATTGAATCATTTAATAAATAATACAATTTTGCTAACTCTTCAAAGAAAAACAAAAAGGAAGAAATAAAGATTATCATATAACTAAAATGGATATTATATTAAAAATAAGAGAAGAACTAAAAAAACTTAGATATAGAAAAACTAGAATTAGATAATTATACTAAATATTAAAAGAGATTTAGATGATTTAAAACCTAATATACCGAAAAAAAAGATAACTATATTTTAAAACAAGAAAATAAAATATCAACATTTTGATTCAGTGAGTAAAACAAGTAATGAGTATAAAATATTTGAGATACTCTTAATAGTATAGATGCTGAAATTAAAGGGAAATCAAAAGGATTGACTTGACACCTGAAAATGACAGGTTACAATGCTCTAATTAAAAAATATTTATAAACTGCCTAACTTTTAGAGAGCAGTTTCAAATGATCATTTTTTCGTTTTATAGAAAATAAGTCTACTCAGAAAGACTGATGTCTATAAATAACATTATCAAGCAAGTAATACCTTTTAATGAACCTGTCTTCATTTACATAGTGCCTTTGTTCCTGTTAAAGATGAAGCTAAAAATAATATGAAAAAACAAGTCTATAAATTTAATAAAATAAATTTAGTAAATGCCTAAAATAAAGTGTGAGAATATTGTACTAGTTCGTTCAATAGAATTATAATGTAAACTACATTTTAAAAGTAAAAAAAGAAGGCAAAAATATTGATATTAATGTTGTGTAGATGAATGAATATAAAAAAGTATAAACGAGAGAAAAGTATAAAAAAACTTAAATGATAAAACAGGTGAACTACAAAATAAGTATAGTAAGAAATAATAGATGAAAAAGATCATGGAATTATACAAAATAATGATGATAAAAAAGATGATTTTGAATGATAAGATTGAAAAACCGAAAAATGTATGGTAAAATAGCCATAAATTACAAGGAGGGTTTTATAAGTGGGAAAGGACAGAGATTGGATTAAAAAAATGCATGAGGTTGCATCAAAAGTACCGCCGTACCTACCAGGCGCACTTTTAGAAGAGATGGAAGAAGAACAAGCAAGGATTGATCGATATATAGCAAATCATGATTATGATGATGATTATGATGATTTAAGTCTAGCTGATTTAGGCATTTTACCAGACTCAAATAATGATTCGGAGAAAAAGTTAATTAAATAAATGAAATTAAAAAGAAAACGAATGTATAATTGTAAATGACATGTGACAAAAGTTATAAAAAATAAACTTCAATCTACTGATTAACTTTTATACTATAATAGTACTACAATTAAGGAGTTTTAAATGAGCAAAGAGATTAATTTAAAATATGAATATGTTGATGAGGATATTAAAAAGATTCTTTCATTATTAAAAGAGCAAAACTATATTTCTAAAACAACTGTGTTAGCTAGAGGCGAAAGAGAAAAACTATTTAAGTTATTATTTGTTTGGGATAAGTATGGAATGGAAGAAAGCATTTGGGAATATTGGGAGTATGATACTCCAAAAGCAATTGCTACACTTAATCGAGAAGCTTTTAATAATATGAATAAAGAAACTCGTTCAATAATTTCAAAATGTGGGGTTAGACCAGACAAAATATTTTCTTTTGATGAAGGACAGTGCTGCATTAGTAGACAACTTTTATCTTCAATGCAAGCATATGGAGTTGCCAAAGTTGGTGAATATACTATTGAAATAACTCGTGAGCATCCTATTAATAGAGATTCTGATGAAATAAGAATGTTTTATAAACCTTTACAATCAGAAAAGTATGAAAAATTTAAAGATGGTGCTGCAACGTATAGGGTATTACATGATACAAAAGAAGGCCAAGAAGAAATCTATCGTCATATAGAAGGTTTGCATTTTGGTGATCACATATTGTTTAAGGGACAACACATTGGTGGATATTATGTTGCAACAGAATTAGAAAAGAGACGTGCAAAGTGTATAGATGAGCTTGAGCCATATTTTAAAGAATTTGAAAAATTATTGTCTCAAAATATAATAGATAATCAATATCCAAATAATAGTAGTGGTCAATACTCCTATAAAAAAACAAAAACTAAGTAGATTATCGATTTACAAAAATAATTTGTAATTTTTTCATTTAACTTATTTAAGTTTTTTATAAAATGCTTTAAATACTAAATGAGCTTATTTTTATTGACTGATAGAAAGCTTTTTTTCAATCATACCACTATAAAATAAAAACCCAATCATCTCCGATTGGCTTTTTATTTTTTTGTAATAATTTTAATAATTTATCTTGTGCTAAAACTCGGTATATCATTTTTAGATAAAGCTATACCTATATATCTATTAGGTATTTTTTCATTTAGCTTTAATTCAAATAATTCTTTATTTATAATAGCATCTTTTATATAGTCACGAGTCACATATCCAATACCAAAACCAATTTTAACAAATTCAGAAACTAGAGAATGACTAGCTAGCTCTATATTAGGCTTTAGAGTAATATTACTATCTTTGACCATATCATCTAAAAACGCTCTAGTAATAGACCTTTTACCTCCAAAAGCAAAGGGTAGTTATTTAACTCGTTAAATGATAATTCTTTATCAACTAGACTTTTAAACTTTTCACCACCCCCAAAACAATCTTGCATTTTTAACACTTAATTATTTCTATATCATTACATAATTTTTATCATTCAAATTTAAGATTAAAATATCGATTAATTCATTCTTTAATTTGATTATTAAATCATCTGTAAAACTAGTAATAATTTAAATATCTATTTTAGGATATAAGTAATGAAACTTTTCTAAATAAGATAAGAAAAACTCTTTTGTTAATATAGTACTAATCCAAAATTTAATACATCCAGGTTCTAAATTAACAAAATCACTAAATTTATTTTCAGCATTATAAATATATTCAATAGCTTGACTAATATATTTATAAAACTCTTATATTGATAAAGTTAATCATAAAGTTTTATCATTTTCTGAAGTGAAAGAAGAATTAAAAAATTATTTTGGAGAATCTATTATAAATTTAGGCCAAATAGATAGAAAAAAATTAGGAGAAATAGTATTTATTTACAGAAATGAAATGGATAAATTAACTGAAATTACTTGAAAATATATACAAATGGAAATAGATAATTATTTAGATGAAACTAAAGATAAAGTAGTAATTTTAGATTGGTTATTACTGCCTCATACTAAATATTTTGATATATGTGGTATGAATATATTATTAGATATTCCCTATGAAGTAAGAAAAAAAGAGCAACGAAAAGAGATACTATTACAGAAGACGATTTTCTTTTAAGAGAAAGTGCAAGTATTGATATTAGTGGTTTCTCTTTTGCCTATATTTTACAAAAAACAGATAAAAATGAAGTAAAAGGGATAGTGAAACTATTTTGACAAGAGTTTTATATACCGGAAGTTTTGATCCTATAACTAAAGGACATATGAATATAGTAGAACAAGCTTGTAACTTATTTGATGAAGTGGTAATAACAGCCATGTAAAATCCCCTAAATACAGAAGACTTATTTACTATAGAAGAGAAAATGAAAATTCTAATAGCTTATTAAGAGGGTTTTATCCTAAGGAAATGGATATATCTAAAACAAATGAAAAAGAAGTTCAAGAAATCCTTAAACTTCTAAATAATAGGTTAAGAAAATATATAAATTATAAAACGCCACAAGACTTATTTAATGAGTATTTGTGTGATTGTTGCACTTGATTTGGCAAATTAACGATATAAAATATAATAAGTTATAAAAATAAATCAGATTATATTATTTTTTTCTTTTTTGACAATAAATATGAGGTATTTTATTTCCACTAAATCTCATTGATTTTTCAAAAATACTTTGTGGTATTGTTTCTTGATATTCCGGATTAAAAGCAATTGAATAACCATTCCAATCACCTTTAATGATTCCTCTAACAATATAATTATCTTCATAATCAAAAATATATTGTTCAACGACTACAAGATAAGTGGCGAAATTTATGTTATCTTTTTTTATTATTTCATGCCCTAAACGCTTATGAACATACGCAAAAGCATCATGACAATTAGGGGAAATAAACATTTTATAATTATCAATTTGAAACATTTTATTTATATCAATATTATTCCAACTAATATTATCAGGCACTTTTCTTGCATTCTGTGTAAACCTTGATTCTGTAAACAAATGATTAGGATGACAAATAAAAATACAATGACTATCATCCCACACTGATAAAATATTTTCTATATATTTTTTTCCTTCCTCATTAACTATTTCTCTTTTATTATTTTCAAGTCTTATAAAATTTAATTTAGAAGATTCAATTTTAGGTTTTTCTATATCACAATTATTTAAATATGCATCAATATTATTAACAGTTAAAATTTCCCCCACTGGTAATCTTAAATCTTGAGTTAATAAAAATTGATCCACAAAACTTAAATCACATCCTCTAGAATTTAATTCAGCTATCAATACATTTAATTCATTATCATGAATCTTTTTAAATAGGGCAACTTTTCCATGATCTGATAATTTTATTTCCCTATCATCATCATTTATAATATCATCGCTCAAAGTTATGGTTAAATAACCTTTACTATCTAATTTCTGTAGTTCCTTTAGTTGAAAGTTACAAAAAATTGTATCAATTTCATCAATACGAACTCCTGAAAGTTTTTCCAATTTTTTTAATATAAATTTTTCGAAATCAAAAGTTTGAAAATATGTAACAACATCTTTTCCAGCTATTTGCTCTATATTTTTTTTTAAATCTAAATTTAAAAATACTCCTTTTTTTAACGATAACTTCTCATGATTTAATTCTACATATTTATCTATATGATTTAAAGATAAATCTTTTAATTCATAATCTGGAAAATTTTTTTTAAAATCTTCTACTAATAAAGAAATATCTAGACTTGAAATATTCTCAAAATATAATAATGCACCAGCAACAATTTGTTCTATCTCTAATTCCATTTTAATCACAAACTCCTTATCAACTTTATTAACTACATTGTATCATAAGTTTTTAAAAATATAACTCTCTTAATTAATTTATAATATAAATGATTAATTTAATTTTTCTAGCAGTAAAGTTTAACAGCAGAAATAATATTCAAAATGAAGTTTACGCATATTTATAGAAAAGTAGATAAATATTTAAAGATATGTTATAATTACAACGTAGGTAGATAATGAAATTTAATATTTTAAATAGTGAATTATTAAAAAGAAATGAGATAAAAAAATCTTAGATAAAGGTAAAAGAATTGAGTCGATTTTTACTTCTGATCAAATAAAAGAATTTGGTATAGACCTTGACATAAGCACTCTTTTGACATTAGCAGATTATAATGATAATAAAGTTCTTGATTGGCAAAGAAATTTTCTATACGATATAGTTTGCGAAACACAACCTTATCATATCTACTCATATGGATATGTTCTACCAATTGTAAAATTTGAAGAAATTAAAGATAGTAGTCAAGTTATTTGTGAAGATGAGAATACTATTACAATTCAATGTGGGAGATATTTAACATCTCGAGTTTCTGGAAGTGCTATGTTACAAAAAATTGATATGGATTTAAAAGAAGGAAATCTAGAAGAAACTGATTCTAAAATAACTATTTTATTATCCAAAAACGGAGAAAAAACCCAGCTTCATATTTTTCAAAATAAAAAAACAGAAGAAGGATATGTCTTTATGAAAAAAGATTCAAACGGAACTTTTGACGATAGTTTAGACATTCATGCAACTTTTGTAGGTGTAGTTTCCTCACTTAAGTGGACAGTTGATAAAAAAACAGGTTTAGCTATTTGTAATAATCCACTATTTTGTTCTGAGCAATGCAATAGTGAATATAAAGACTCTGCATTAAAACAGTTTTTAGAAAGTGACGAGTTTGTGAAAGAATTAGGAATAAGAAAGAAAAAGACAACAAGCATACACAATTCATTTATAAGTAACGAAGAAATAATGCATTCATTAGAGACTGCTGGACGAAGTAATGAAAATGAGTATCAAGGTTTGTTAGAATTTAATCAATCAAAATATGATACTATAAGTGCAAACGAAAAAAGCTCTAGCTCCAGAAAATAAAAATATAGCACAATATTTGTACTTTGTTTTTGAAAATAATAATGTAATATATTTATTAATATTTTAGTTGACATTAAAAATTATTCATTTTTTTGAAATAAAAGATAAGACCTACTTATCATTTGTTGTTTATTTAAAAATATTTTACATAATAATTATTGATATTAACAATATTAGGTATAGTAATCAAAGAAATGATCTTATATATAAAAGAATAAATTATATCAAAGAATGGCTAGACGTTTGTTATTAGTTATCAATTAACGTATATAACTTTGATTTTTTTCTACAAAAAATAAGCAAAACTTTATTTAGGACTACGTTGTAAATGACTACATCTTTCTATCACAACCATACATAAATAATATTAATTTTTGAATAGTTGCTAAATTTTGTTGTTAAACAATAAAATTGCTGTTTAAGAAGCCTTTTTAAATAGTTAGGATTGTAACCTATAATTTATGGTATACAATCCTTTTAATTTTTATTATAATTATAAAGGTTAATATAGTAATCAAAAAATAAAATTAGTTCATTTATATTTATTTTATAATTTACTTTGAAATATAAAATCCCTACTTCTATATTGTTTAGGAAGTGGGGATTTA
>CALVKI010000056.1 GCA_944332635.1 uncultured Bacilli bacterium | reverse complement strand
CAAATTCAGCATTCATCATTTCTTGAAGTGCATCTTTAAACATATCTTTTAAAGCTGAAGATATATCTTGAGCAGTTTCTATTTCATAATTTTCTTGTAATATTTTTAATAATTGTTTTCCTTTACTGTTTTTTTCTTGCGTAATAAAATCTCTCCATTTCTTTTATTTTATATTATGGAGAGATTCTATTTACACAAAATTATTTACAGGCTCAATCAATGTAGTTGTATTCTTTTTCTAAAGTTTCTTCTTTTATTAAATCGTTTACTTCAATTTCTTTATCTGTGCTTTTACAAATATCTATAAAATCATTAGTATTATATAAATCTTTTTCATAACATTTTTTAAATGTGTATTATTTCTTTCTTTTTAAAACTGTCTTATCAACTTCTAATTCTTTAACTTCTTTTTTAACAAAATTCGTCACTTCCATTTTTAAATAACAAAAAAACTAGATAGTACTTCTAGTTAATATTTATTACTCTCGAATAAAAAGTTCGAGTTTCCTATCAATCTGGTGCCTGCGGTCGGACTCGAACCGACACGTTATCGCTAACACTGGATTTTGAGTCCAGCGCGTCTACCAATTCCGCCACGCAGGCATTACATATTAGATTATATCATATTTTTTTATAATTTCTAGTGCTTTTTTATTATTTTTTTAATTAGAATGATGATATGATGAAAAAATAAATTAATCCTTTTACTCCTTATTTGAGTATTATGCAAAACGGGCAAATAATTCCTATAAAACAAGAAGAGAGGATAAACACGCTACTTTTTTTCATAGAATATTAAAAAATTAATATAATCTAATAATTTTATGTATACAATGACTAAATAACTTTCAAGGTCTTCCCTATCAATGATGTACTTCTAAAGCGAGAAAAGATTAATTCTTTAGAAAAATTAATAGCTGATAGTAATGGATCTTTTATTAGTCTGAGAGAAGTTTATAAATAGATGTTACAAAAAGCTGCAAAACATATCTATTTCTTTATTCTTCTCTATATCTTGATGTGTATAAGTCTTTTTCATCATCTGATTCTTGTTCAGCTTCCTCAATATATGCTTCCATATCAGGTAATTCTTTTAGATTACTTAATCCAAAGTAATCTAAAAAGTCGTTTGTCGTTTCGTAAAGAATTGGTCTCCCTGGTAAATCACTTCTACCAGATTCTTTAATTAATCCTTTTGCAACTAATTTTCTAATCATTTGGCTACTTCCTACACCTCTGATTTTATCAATTTTCATTCTAGTAATTGGTTCGTTATAAGCAATAATAGCTAAAGTTTCTAGGGCTGCTTGACTCAATATATTAGTTTCAGGATTCTCTAACAACTTTTGATAATATTCTCTATGTTCAAACTTTGTTGTTAGCTTTAATCTATTTCCTAAAAAGTCTATCCTTAATCCTCTATCTTCATTTTCATAATTATGTTTTAATTCATTTACTAATCTTTTTGCCGCTTCTTCGGATATTTCTAGCACTTCCTTTATTTGATCTAAAGTTAATCCATCTTCACCAACAACAAATAACAAACCTTCTAATACTGCCTTATTTTTCATCCCGCACCTCACATATAATATCATCAAAATTTTTATGTTGTGTTATTTTTAATTCTTTATTCTTAGCCATTTCTAAAATAGCTAGAAATGTTGCCACTATATACTCTTTATTTAAAACTGGAAATAGTTCAAAGAAAGATACTTTTGATTTGGTTTTTAAAATACTTTTTATTTCTAGTCTTCTAGATGAAACACTTATTTCATTTGTTGTTACTTTTGTCTTTAATGGTTTTGATTCTTTTTTTCTATCTAGATACCTCTTAAAGGCCTCTACTAAATCATCTAAAGTAATATTACTAGATAGCGTAGCACTTTCATCCACATAGTTTTTGATGTTTTCTGGTGATTTAGTATAAATTTCTTTTCTTAGTTCTTCTTTTTCTTTTAATACTTTTGTAATTTCTTTATAAGCTTGATATTCTAAAAGTCTATTTACTAACTCTTCTCTAGGGTCTATTTCTTCTTCATCTGTATTTTCATCTTTTTGATTTGGAAGTAATAATTTTGATTTTATTTCAATCAGTTCTGAAGCCATTACTATATATTCACTAGCAATTTCTAAATTCATTTTTTCTTGCTCATTTAAATATGAAATATATTGCTCTGTAATATGTTCTATTTCTATATTCATAATATCCATTTTATTTTCTTTAATTAAATGTAGCAACAAATCTAGTGGGCCTTCAAAATCATTAATTTTAAATTGCATGTTATCACTTCCGAACTTTGTCATTTTTTTTACTATTATAGCAAAAAGCTTCTTTTTTTTCAATTTGTTTCCTGTTATAATAACAAAAGATGGTGATGTTATGAAACAATTTACTATGAGAGATGAAGAATTTATTTGTGAAAACTGTGGCAAAAAAGTTTCATTTTTAAAATATAGCGCAAGAGATCATTGTCCTTTTTGTCTTTGTTCTAAGCATGTTGATATTATGCCTGGTGATAGAAAAAATACTTGTTTGGGTATTTTAGAACCTATTGGTATTGAAAAATTTAAAGATACTTATAAAATAGTCTATCGTTGTAGAAGATGCGGAGAGTACCATAAAAATATTATGGCAAAAGATGATGATATGGATTTAATTATTTCTCTTTCTTCTAAACAATATTAAAAAAGGAATGAAATAAATTTCATTCGCCAACCTCTTTGAGGTTGTTTTATTTTGATATATAATTTAATTATGATAATTTGTACTGAAAATGATAAAGATTTTTATATGTTTAAAGATAAAATTAATAATAGAAAAGTTAATTTTACTATTAAA
>CALVKI010000055.1 GCA_944332635.1 uncultured Bacilli bacterium | reverse complement strand
ATAAAAGAATCAAATACTTTAAAAATAAAAATCAAGGTATTGGAAAAACTAGAAATTTTGGGATGCAAAAAGCAACAGGAAAATATATTATGTTCCTAGATAGTGATGACTTTCTAGCAACCAATGCTTGTGAAGAATTATTTAGTAAAGCAGAAAAAGATAACTTAGACTTAGTAATAAATAATTTTTATAGAGTAGAAGAAGAAACTGAAAAGAAAGTTGAAGTAATTATTCCAGAATTTAAGAATACTACCTTAAAAGAAAATAAAAGGTTATTACTAGATGTTAACTTGGCACCCTGGAATAAACTATATAAAAGTGAACTTCTAAAGAAAAATAAAATACAGTTTGTAGAAGATTTAAAATATGAAGATGCTCCATTTGTAGTAGAAGCTATGGATAAAGCTAAAAAAATAGGCTACATAAAAAAATTCTTAAATTATTATGTAATCCATAAAAATAGTGAAACAACAGTTAGAGATAAAAAAATATTTGATATTATAGAAATTGTTGATAAAATGAGAAAGTATTTTTCTAAAAGAAAAGAATTCACAGAAACTGTGGATAAACTATCTGTAAGAATACTAACTAACTATACAATCCAACAAAGAGTGCAACAGGACAAAGAAGTAGGAATGCAATTTATTGATAGAGCTTTCCAATATATGAAAGAAAACATATCAGATTATAAAGATAACAAATATTATGAAAATAGAGGCTTTTTGCGAAGAACGATTGAAAAAAATCAATTCTTAACAAAGGTTTATTGCAAACATTACAAAAGCAGATAAAGAATAGAGGTACTAGTATGATAAAAAAAATAAAAAACATAAAATTATCAAAGAAACAGCAAACTATTATCATTTTAGCAGCAATATTTATCATGATGTTAGTATTAAATTTATTAACTCCATTATTAGCTGATGATTATTCTTATGGGATAGGTCTAGATAAGACGAGAATCGACAGTATAATAGATATTATTAACTTTCAGGTAAATCATTATTTAACGTGGGGAGGAAGAACAGTTGCTCATACAATTGCACAATGCTTCCTTCTTTTCCCTAAATGGATTTTTAGTATTGCCAATACATTTATTTATGTTGCACTAATATATTTAATATATTTACATGCAAAGGGAGATAATACCAAGGATAAACCTTTACTATTATTATTAATTCATCTTGCATTGTGGTATTTATTGCCAGTATTTGGCCAAACCTGCTTATGGTTGGTTGGATCATGTAATTACCTTTGGACAACAGTAATTATTTTATTTTTATTATTGCAGTATAGAAAGGACAATAATAAAAACAACTCACTAAAAAAAGCAGTAGCGATATTCTTATTAGGAATACTAGCTGCTTGGACCAACGAAAACACTTCTGTTGGTTTGTTAGTAGTAATTATAGGATTATTAGTTATAAAGAAATTAAAACATCAAAAGTTAAAAAAGTGGGAAATTAGCGGATTAGCTGGTTCTATACTAGGCTTTTTAATTTTAATATTAGCTCCAGGTAATTTTGTTAGGTCTGAAAGCTTTGAAGATAATACATTTATATTGGTAAAGTTAATAAAACGAGTAATAGAAGATACAACAGCAATGCTTAATTATACTATGCCGCTATTGATATTAGGAGTGATATTAATTACTATCTATATTTACAATAGAAAAAAAATCAAGTCCGAAGTATTCGTATATATTTTAGCAGGCTTCTTAACAACTTATGCTATGGTTTTATCTCCAACATTTCCAGCAAGAGCATGGACAGGAGTGTTTGTTTTTTGGATAATCGCTTGCCTACAATTAATATACAATTTAGATGATATAAATAAAATATTTAATCCTATAATAACAGATACTATTATAATTTTATCGCTTTTTTATATAATCCCATTTATAAACACAACAAGAGATGTATTGAATTTAAATAGAGTTTGGACATCTAGAGTGGAATATATAGAAAAAGAAAAGTCCAAAGGAAACAAAGATATAGAAGTAGAAGCTTATTATAACGGTGGAAATCACAGTCCTAATTATGATGTGGCTGACATTGGAAGCTCAAAAAAAGGATGGCCTAATGAAGATGTTGCACATTATTTTAATATTAAATCAATCAAATCAATTAGCGAATAATTATGTAGATTAAAAATAGAAAGGTATCAATGATAAACAACAAATATCATTGAGGTGAAAAAATGAAAAAAAAGAAAAATAATAAAGATTGGAACAATATATGGAATGTATTTCAAGAATCATCACTTTTTTTATTAATAACAATTACACTAACATTAATTATAACCAATTTATTATTTGTTTTTAATATAACAATTACCAAATTTCATTTACCAATTATATATATTCTTACATCAATAGGTTATATAATCTGGAAGAAAAAAGAATGGAAGAAATCTATTGTTGTTATATTAGTTGCATCGATTGTATTTGTTGGATGTGCATACATTGCTACAGCAACATATGATGGAACTCCGGATGGTAACACGTATCATAAATTATCGGTAGGTGCTCTAAAAAATGGATGGAACCCACTTTATGAAAGTGTGGGGGATTTTAATAAAGAAGAAGGAAACCCATTTGATATTTATAAAGACAATGTAAACGTAAATTGGGCAGATCACTATGCAAGGGGAACAGAAACATTCGGTGCAGTGGTTTATGCATTTAGTGGAAATATAGAAACAGGAAAAATGTTTAATCTATTGTGGATTTATATAGGATTATTTATTATATTTGGATTGCTAAAACAAATGAATTTAAATACTTGGAAAAGTCTACTAGTAGCAATAATTCTAGCATTTAATCCTATTATCTTAGTACAGATAGCTAACTATTATTTAGATGGTGTTTTAGCAATTAGTCTATTTATTATTATATTATGTTGTCTATTGCAATTTAAAAAGTTATCAAAAGAAGAAGAAAAAAACAACTATCTTATTTTAGCAATGTCAATTATATGGTGTTGCAATGCTAAATTTACTGGTCTAGCTTTTGCAGCAGTATTTTGTGGTATATATTATCTATACAAGCATATTAGAAACTACATAAGAAATAAAGATAGTTTTAAAAAAATATTTATCAAAGATACATTATTTTATATAGTTACCGTAATAATTGCTATTGTAGTGGTAGGAGGATCAACTTATACAAAAAATTTAATTGATCATGGAAATCCACTTTATCCATTATACGGAAAAGGTCATGTTGATAATATGGTAATGATGGAAATTCCAAAATCATTACAAAAAGAAAATAGATTAACAATATTTTTAACAAGTATTTTTGCAAAAGGAGAAAATGTTTCGCCAAGTTACTCTAACGAAGGAAACGAACCAGATTTAAAAGTCCCATTAACTTTTTCTCAAGAAGAACTAGATAATTATTCTATACCAGATATTAGAATGGGTGGATTTGGACCATTATTTAGTGCAATATTTATTCTAGGAATAATTGGCACCGTAATAATAGTTATAGAATATATTAGAAAAAAAGATTGGAACCAATTAATCCCTTATGGCATTACATTGGTATTGATTACGTGCTTAATTTTACTTTTAGATGGAGGATATTGGGCAAGGTATATACCATATTTCTACTTAGTTCCTGTATTTGTATTAATTCACTACTTTCAAAAAGAATTTAAATTAAGTAAGGCTGCCAATATTTTTGCATTGATAATTGCTTTCATCTTCATAATAAATTCTGGTCTAATTTTAAGAACACAATATCACAGTATTACTAATAACAATTCATATGTTCAAATTAGATTAGATGAATTTCAAACATATACAAAAGAAAACAAAAATAAAGAAATCTTAATTAATCTACAACATCATGGTATTCAAGGTGTGCAATATAATATTGATGATTTAGGAATTAAAAACTATAAATTAACAGATAAAAAACAGAAAAATGATGGTTATATGTTTACTTATTAAAAGCTGAAGGAGGTAAAAGATGAAAAAAGAAAGATTGCAATATTGTGATGCGCTCAAGACAATTTCCATATTTTTAATAGTAGCAATTCATGTTCTTGCCTTCTTCAGGGATACTTATGTTTCTACTAATAGATTATATTATACATTAATTACTTTTGTAGACGCTTTGACTAGAGTGGGTGTTCCAATATTTTTTATGATTACAGGAACATTCATGCTTTCAAAAAAACGAGAAGAAAAATATTCGACATATTTATTAAAAAGATTACCAAAATTAGTGATACCTTTCTTTCTAATTTCTATTATTTATTATCTATATGAAAATAATAAAAATGGTATGACAGGCAGCTTACTAAACTTTTTGCAAGTATTTACTTCATCTGGTGGAGTCAAATATCATTTTTGGTTTATGTATATTATTATAATGATATACATATTTATTCCATTTCTAAGAGTATTAGTACAGAATTTAAAGAAAAAAGAATTAAGAAATTTGATAATTATAATCTTTGTTTTAGGTAATGTTTTAAAAACAATTAATTACTATTTAGGAAATTATAATTATAATTTATTTCGTGGCTTTTGTCTAAGTGATTTGGTAACATATATAAACTATGTTTTATTAGGATATTATTTATATACATATGAAGTTAATACAACTCTTAGAAAAAAAATTTATATATTAGGAATAATCTTTATTTTAATTCTACCATTTGCAGATATGCTATATATCGATAATGCTCGAAATGATGCTATGCTTACCTGTGTTTCTATTTTCCCATTTATTCCATCTATCGCATTTTATTTACTATTTAAGTATAATTATAATCAGTGGAAAGTACCAGCAATTATAACAAAAATAATTAATATAATTGCTCCTGTCACTTTGTATATTTATCTACTTCATGTAATTATTATGGAAGTAGTCATGAAATTAATTAACAAATTTTGGTTTCCACAAAATATATTTGAAAATGCCATATATTACTTTGGTGTATATATAGTTACATTCGTTATAACAAGTATATTAGCTATCATATGCAATCGTACATATAATTTTTGTGAAACTAAGGTAAATGGAATAATCAAAAAGAAGGAGTCCGCAAATGAAAAATAAAGCGATTAAATGGTTTAAAGAATATAAATGGATTATAATTGTAGGGACATTTCTCTCTATGCCAATGATTGCTAAACATTTTGTATTAGGACACGACAGCTTATATCATGTGGCTAATATTGATACTTTATCAACTGCAATTAAAGATTTGAACTTTTCCAAAATCTCCCCAGTTATTGCGGGTAATTTAGGGTATGGAGGAGCAATATTTTATCCTAAATTACCACATTTTTTCTTAGCGATAATCACTGCAATACTATCATGTTTTAATCTTGGTGCCTCAACAGCAGTTAATATTGGGTACATGATAATAATCATTCTATCTGGAATTTTTATGTTTAAATTATTAAAAATTCTTTTTAAGAAAAACAATATGGCCTTATTAGGAAGTGCAATATATATTACTATGCCGTATTTCTTAAGCGAAATGTTTGTTCGTTCCGCTTTAAATGAAGCGGCTTTGTATATTTTTATGCCATTGGTGTTTATTGGACTGTTATACTTAAAAGACTTAGACATTAAAAAGTTTTATATTTATTTCATTATAGGGTATTTTGGAATAATAAATTCTCATTTAGTCCTTGCAGTATATTTTACTATAGTTATATCTTTATATTTGTTAATAAACATAAAAGATTATATTGCAAAAGAAAGGTTAAAGCATTTATTTATCAGTGCTGGTATACTACTTATTTTATCATTACCAACATTTGTACTAATGTTAGAACATAAAGCCACAGGAATATATGCAGTATTCAATTCAGAAATAATGGGAAGTACAGTGGAAAATGTAAAGGCATATAGCTTAAATATAAATAGTTACCTAAATATGGATTTATTAACCGAAAATGTGATTCATTACTTTATAAATATTGTAGTAATAGTTTTATCTATCATGGGAATTATATACCTTATATTTAAAGAAAAAAATAAAGACACTAAGATAAAAATTTATGGGTTTTTAGGAATACTAATTTTATCCTTAATCATGGCAAGTAGATTATTTCCATACGAATATATTCCTGAATTATTATTATCAATTCAATTTGCTTGTAGAATAGAAACATTTATTTGTTTTGTATTAAGTATCATTGCAGCCTATGGTCTAAAGTGGATAACATCAAAAGTAACATTAACCAATATTGTAATAATAGGAACAATCTCATTTTCTTGTCTAATTGCAGCAGTAATCATAAACGGAGCACCATTTGCCTCAAATATATCATGGGATAAATATGCAGGGATGGGATTTCAAAAAGAATATTTAACAATGAATGGATTAAAAAACTTAGATTATATTGATAAGAGGGATACAGATATTAAAATTTTGTCAAAGGATAGTAACGTAAAAATAACAAATATAAATAATCATATACCATATTTGTCATTTGACATATCCAAAAAGGAAGACAAGGAAACACTAAATTTAGAATTACCAAGGCTATACTATTTAGGATATAAAATCACACTAACAACAAAAAATGGAGAAAAAATAAATTTGAATTACAAAAATAATAAATATGGATTTATTAAAATAACAGTTCCAGAAAATGGCCATATAGAAATGAAATATACGGGAACTTTACTATATCAAGTGTTCTCATGGATTCGAAATATAACAATATTAATATTTATTGTTGTCGTGATAAAATATAAATATAATCAGAAAAAAGAAAAGAGGTTATCTAATAATTTGTAGAAAAAAAGTTTATATGCTATAATGTAGTAGCAAACAAAAATAGCACAGTAATATATTGGAGAAACGAGGTATTGATGTGGAAAAAGATATTGCAATCAAAGTAACACACGTATCAAAGACATTTAAGCTTTACTATGATAAAGCAAATACATTAAAAGAAAAAATATTATTCTTTTCAAAAAAAAGTAAAAGTAAAGATTCTATTTTACATGTGTTAAATGATATTAATCTAACCATAA
>CALVKI010000054.1 GCA_944332635.1 uncultured Bacilli bacterium | reverse complement strand
CTTGGTGGAATACTGATTATGCAAAACAAAAGGTTACAAGTATTGAAATTAAGAATAGTATAGATGTTCCTGATACAGCAATTGCATATTGGGATGCATCACAAGCACAAGATAAGAGTGTAGTTGCTTATATAGAAGATGATGGTAATGGAGATTATAAAGTATCCATTGGTGGATGGGGTGGAGTTGTAGCCAACACTGATTGTACTTCATTATTTTATGGTTTTGCTAATGTTAAGACTTTGAATTTAAATAATTTTGATACCTCAAGGGTTACTATTATGCAAGGTATGTTTGGTTTTTGTGGCAGCATAGTAGATTTAGATTTGAGTAATTTTAATACTTCAAATGTAATAAATATGCAGGAAATGTTTCTATACTGTCAATCTCTAACTAACATAAAGTTAGCCAGTTTCGATACATCAAAAGTTACTAATATGAGTAGTATGTTTTATGGTTGTATTGGTTTGACTAATTTAGATTTAAGTAATTTTGACACATCTAATGTAACTAATATGAATAATATGTTTGATTTTTGTCAAAGATTATATAATTTAGATATGAGAAATGCGGTGTTCAATGCTACTTCACATAATCGTATGTTTGGGGCAGTTGGTGTTAGTGATAGCGGTGTTGAGGTCATTGTTAGAGATAGTACTGCATATACTTGGATGCGTTCTAGATTGGAGGAGTCTGGAGTGCCTTATTTTACTGTGACAATTGCTGATACAGTTTCTAGTGAAGGGGTTAGCTTTTGATTATGAGTTTAATTTGAATATATTTAATTAATTATATTTTTTAGAAAGGAGAAAAATATGAAAAATAAAAGAATGTTGCTTATTGGCATTGTTGGTTTTATTATGATTGGCGTTGGTATTATTATTGGACTTTCTTTCTCCTTCGCTACTCCTTTAGAAAATGATGTTAAGCTAGAAGAAAATAGTGAACTTATATATTATATTGAAGTTAACTATGATGGTAAAGATGGTAGTGCAGTTAGCTCTAGCGATAGTGCTACTGCACAGGTTTATAGTGATTATATTTATGTTGAGGATAAAATTCCTGAAGGTCTTACATTTAAGGGGTTTGTTGAAACAGATGATGGTACAATTGGTGCTGTTAAACGTAGTGATAATAGTAGTTGTGCTGGTTATGTAGATGGTGGTGTTTCAGGACTAAAATATGATAGTGATACTAGAACAGTTTCCTTTAAAGTAAATTATCTACAAGCAGGTTGCAAAATTACTGTCGGTATTATTACTCAAACTCCAACATTATCTAATGGAATTTATAGAATGGATTTTTATAATACAGCTTATGGTAGGGAAGGAAGTAGGTCTACAAAATCTAATACAGTTCATGCATTTGTTGGAAGAGAAAATATTAGTCCATTTAATGTAATTTATCAATATACGGGAGATGTTCCGGATGGTGTTCCAGAAGTTCCAGCAGTTACAAGCTATATAGCAGGAAGTACTGTTAGTGTTAATCAAGATATTAATATAGAAGGGTATGAATTTAGTGGATGGACTACCGATGATGTTAGCGTTTCAGATGGTGTGTTTATAATGCCATCTTCTCATGTTACATTTCAAGGCTCATTTACTAAAAAGGTAGAGAAGAAACAAGATGTGACTTATACCATTACAGGTGAGATTCCTGATGGCTATTTGCCTCCATTGGATAAAAGTTATGTTGTTGGTAGTGATGTAAAACTTGACTCTTTAAAAGCTGGAGATATAATCAATGGTTATCGTTTTTTAGGATGGACTTCTAGTGATGTCGAATTACCAAGTACAAATATTGATGATTCTATCATATTTACTATGCCAGATCATTCTGTTACTTTAGTTGGAATGTTTGCACGTATTAGTTATAAGGTTACCTATCAGTTTCAAGGAAGTGTTATTCCTCCAAATGCAGATAGTTTATTGCCAATAGAGAAAAATTATTATCCTGGTGATACTGTTACTATTGCATCTTATCCAAATGCTACTGGTTACAAATTTTTAGGTTGGTATTCTTCTGAACAATTTACTATGCCTGAAGAGGATGTTATTATTTATGGAGAATGGATGGTTGAAGAGGGGGTCTTTTCTCCAACAATTACGGTTAATATTATTAATAAACAAGAATCATATCACAATAGTGATGTTGTTAGATTTTCTATTGT
Source organism: uncultured Bacilli bacterium (assembly GCA_944332635.1). Taxonomy (GTDB): domain Bacteria; phylum Bacillota_I; class Bacilli_A; order RF39; family UBA660; genus Faecimonas. The sequence continues at coordinate 33,535 of CALVKI010000054.1, read as the reverse complement.
TGTTGAAAATACTGCTGATTATCCAATTCTAGATGTTATGTTAGAAGAAAAGACTTTAGATTGTATTTTTGTTGATGGAGAAGGTTATACTGTTCGTAGCAATACTCAGGTTTTGATTCCAACAATTGATGCACATAGTAGTGTTACAGTTTATGCATCTTATAATGTTGGTACAGACGTAGTTAAAAATGTTACTAACGTTGTACAACTTACTGGTGCTTTAGCAAGTAATTCCAATTATCATTTGGATATTAGTAAAGAATATAAATCAGCGGTAGATTTTGTAATTTCTAATATTGCTTTACAAATCACTTTAGTAAACGAAGATGGTGAGAATATTTCTGGTGCAGAATTTACTTTATATCGTGATAGTAATTTATCTAATGTTGTTTCTACTGGTTTTGAATTTACTGGTCTTTCTCCTAATAAGACTTATTATCTTAAACAAACTAGAGCATCTACTGGTTATCAGTTGTTAGGCAAGGCATTAGAAATTAAGGTAGCTAATGATGGAAATATTATTATTCCTGATTATGATGTTTCTAATGATAATGGAGTTAATAAAGTATCTATTGTAAATAAAAAAATAAATATATTACCTAATACTGGTGGAGTAGGAATTATTCCTTATATTGTCGTAGGACTTATTCTTATTATTGGTGGTACAGTATGTTTAGTTTTATTGTTTAGGAAAAGAGGTGAGAAAGATGAAAAAAATCATGGGTAGTTTATTACTTTTTCTGGCAATATTTAATTTATGTGTTTTGGATGTAAGTGCTGATAATATTGATTCATCTAGAATATCCAGTGTTACAATTAACCATCAATATAATGATATAGTAATTTCAGATGCTGAGGTTTCCCTTTATTTTTTAGCTAATATAGATGCTAATGGTCAATTTCATTTTGATGATAATTATTTAGATGTTTCCTTTGATTTTAGTAATATGACTACATCGGAAGTTAGCTTAAAAGCAAAAGAGATTCTTTCTTATATTGCAAAAAAAGAAATACATTCTGATTTTTCGTTAAAAACTAAAGAAGATGGTAGTGGTTACTTTTCTAATTTGGTTCCAGGATTATATTTGGTTTCGATAGATAGTAAGATTATTGATGATTATCGTTATGAGGTTTCTCCTATGATAATTACTATACCCACTTTAGAAAATGATACATATCAATATGATGTTTTGGTAAATACTAAAACAAAGCGTGAAAAAATTGAACAAGAAGTTACTCCTCCAAGTATCGATGATAATGGTGAAAAAGTTCCTAATACATTAGATAATATTTATCTTTATGTTATACTGTTCATTATTTCGTTTTTGGTTATTGTAGGAGTGATGATATATATTTTAAAAAGGAAAGGTGAAAATAAAAATGAAAACAAAGAATAAAGTAATTTTATTAATTTTATCAGTTTTTCTTTTTATAGGAATAGTCAATGTTTCAGCTATTTCTGTTGGAAGTGAGACTGGTACTTCTGATACTGGAAGTAAGATTATTACTGATACAGCAACCTTGTCTATTACTGGTGTTGTATCTGGTGATCAACTTATGGCATATAAAATTTTAGATGCCTTTTATAATCAAACAACTGATGTTATTACTTACGAATTTACTGATGATTTTCAAGAATTCTTGAAGCAATCATCTACTTATCAAAAGCTTAAGGTTGACGATTTATATTCTTATAGCAGTGGAAATATAAATACGGGATCTACATTATCAAATTCAGATATCGATAAGTTGGCTAGAGCTTATGCAGGATATATTAAATCTCATTCTGTTAGTGGTACACAGATGAATGTTAGTGGTACTACTGCAAGCGCTACATTACAAGCTGGTTCTTATCTAGTATTACCTACTGCAACATCTAGAATTTATGCAGTTATGGTTGGTAATTTAGATTTTTCAGCTAGTGGCAATAGTTGGGTAATTAATAATGAAGAGATTGTTGCAAAAGTTAGTGATGCAGCTATCAGTAAGTCTATTGGTGAAGAAGGGTATGATTCTGGAAGCTATTCTATAGGGGATGATATTCCATTTATTATTAATGGTAGTGTTCCACAATATCCAATTAACGCTACAAATAAGGTTTATACAATTACTGATACACTTAGTGAAGGATTGGACTTTAATGGGGTTTCATCTGTTATTATTAAAGATGGAGATGTTACTTTGACTACTGCTAGCGATGGTAAAGTTACTAATGCAAGTGGTGAAGAAGTTGCTGTTATTTCTATTGATGGTAGAAAAATGACTATTACCTTTAATGTTAATTATGTAGATAGTACAACTATTACTATTAACTACACAGCAAGATTAAATGATAATGCTGGTCTTGGTGCCAATGGTGGAAATAGTAACAATGCTACTTTAACTTATTCAAATGATCCATATGGAACAGGTAGTAGTACAACAGTTCCTGAGGAAGGTGATGGACAAGTTACGGTATTATTGTATGGATTAGAAATTTATAAATATGCTGCTGATGGCAATGCTGCTTTGGAAGGTGCAGAGTTTACTATTTATAAAGATGCTGAATTACAACAAGCTATCGGTGTTGTTTCTACAAATGCAAGTGGTATTGCTCAATATAAAGGTCTTGCCGCTGGCACTTATTATGTAAAAGAAACTAAAGCACCAACAGGATATCGTTTAGATGGTTCTATTATTAGTGCTAAGATTGGACCAGGGGAAGGTAGTTTAGAAAATGCTGATACTGAAGGGTATTATCGTTTAGAAGTTTCTAATGAAAAAGTAGGTTTATTACCTGTTACAGGTGGTATTGGTACTGTTATTATTACTTTAATTGGTTTAGTAATTGTTGCTAGTGCAGTTTATTTCTTCTTTATTTATCGCAAGAAAAAAGAAAATCAAGAAAGTTAAGCACAATTTATGAATAAAGAGATAAAAGAAAAAATTATTATTTTTTTATTTATCCTTATGATTATTATAGGTTTAAGTTTTATCTTATATCCTATTATTAGTAATCTAATTAATGCAAATCATTATCAAAAAATTATTAATACATATCAAAATACAGTTAGTGATAAGACCGATGTAGAAAACGACAAATTATTAGTAAAAGCGAGACAATATAATTCTTCTCTTTCGTCTAATAATATTGTTGATGTTTTTCAAAATCCTAACCAATCAAATTCGTCAGAATATCTGTCTATTTTAAATGTAAATGATAATGGAATGATGGGGTACATTTCTATACCTAAAATTGATGTTAGAATACCAATTTATCATGGTACTAGTTCAGATGTATTGCAAAAAGGGGTAGGCCATTTAGAAGGGAGTTCTCTTCCAGTTGGTGGGAATAGTACACATACTATTTTATCAGCACATCGGGGACTTCCTTCTTCACGTCTTTTTACAGATTTAAATCAGTTAAAAAAAGGGGACATTTTTTATATTTATGTCATGGACGAGGTTCTTGCCTATAAAGTAGATCAAATATTAGTTAGTGAACCATCAGAGATAGAGGCATTAAAGATAGTAGATGGTAAAGACTATGCTACTTTGGTTACTTGTACACCATATGCTGTTAATACTCATCGATTACTAGTTCGTGGGGAAAGAATAGAATATAATAAACAAGTTGAAAAACAGATAGTAAAAGATAAGTCATTTACTTATGCTGATCTTATTTTATATTGTAGTTTAATTATTTCCATTATTTTAATTGTTATTGTGATTATTTATTATAAGAAGAAAAAAGATAGATATGTAAAAAACAAGGATAAGGCTTCGTCTAGTATCGAAACTATTTGATAGGAGGAATACTATGAAAGATAAGAAAATATTACTTAGCGTTATTATTTTAGTAATATTTATCATAGTATTCTTTTTTTCATTATGTCATATTGTTATTTGGTATTTAGATTTCAAAGCTACTAATCAAATTATTTCTCAGTTACAAGATATAGTAAAGGTTAAAAGTACTGATGAAACTATTACAACAGAAATTTTGGATACTAGCCAGTATCATGATGAGGATTTATTGAGTGTAGATTTTACTAATCTTTTAAGTAAAAATAGTAATGTTGTTGGATGGATAGAAATACCTTATACTAATATTAATTATCCATTTGTACAAAACAGTAATAATTCTTTTTATTTAACCCATTCTTTTGATGGTAGTTATAATAGTGCTGGTTGGATATTTTTGGATTATAGAAATAAAATCGATCCACTGGATACTAATACGATTATTTACGCTCATGGTAGGATAGATGGTACTATGTTTGGTAGTTTGAAAAATGTGCTTACTGATGAATGGTTTTATAAGAATAAACGTATTATAAGGCTTTCTACTTTAAGTTATAATTATTTATTTGAGATATTTAGTGCTTATCATATAAAAACTACTAATGACTATTTAAATACTAATTTTAGTGATAATAGTTTATACCAAGAATTTTTGGATACTATTAAGAATCGTAGTATGATAAAATTTGATACTAATGTTTCTACTGCAAATAAAATACTTACTTTATCTACTTGTTATAATAATAGTGAAAAGATGGTTGTTCATGCTAAGTTAGTTAAGCAGGAGAAGAGGTATTAGTGATTTACTGGTGTTTTTTAAATTTTTATATTATAATTAAGTAGGTGATGTACTTATGAAGTTAATAGTTAATAAAAATAGTGAATTGTTAAAATATTTATATGAAAATTTAGATATGCCTAAAAAACGTGTAAAACAATATTTAGTACATGGTTCGATTTATGTTGGGGAAGAAAAGGTTACTCAATATAATTATCCTCTTATTACGGGGATGAAAATTACTATTGACACTAATAGTAAAAATATAAAAAAGATGCCTTTTGAAGTATTATTCGAAGATGATCATTTAATTGTTGTTAATAAGCCGAGTGGTTTACTTACTGTTGCGACTGATAAAGAAAAAGAACGTACTTTATATCATATTGTTCGAGATTATGTGATTTCTAAAAATCCTAAAGGACGTATTTTTATTGTTCATCGCTTAGATAAGGATACTAGTGGAATTGTTTTGTTTGCTAAAGATGAAAAAATAAAAAATCAGTTACAAGAAAATTGGAATGAGTATGTGTCTTTACGTGAGTATACTGCTATTGTATGTGGACATCCTAGGGAAGAGTCTGGGCAGATCGTACAATATTTAAAAGAAACTAAAACTAATCTAGTTTATGTATCTCGTCATGAAGATGGAAAGAAGGCAATTACTAATTATTCAGTATTAAAATCTAGTAATAATTTTTCTATGTTAAAAGTTACAATTGAAACTGGTCGTAAAAATCAGATTCGTGTTGCTTTTTCTAGTAAAAAAATGCCTATTGTAGGGGATAAAAAGTATGGTGATAAGCATAAAGTAAATCGTTTGTTTTTACACGCTAATCGTTTGAAAATATATTATCCTGCTATTAAAAAAGATATTTTGTTTGAAACTTCTATTCCAACTGAATTTAAGAAGTTTATAGATCATGATGCATAAAAATTTGACAAATGAGTAAAAATATAGTAATATGTGTACATCATTTTTAAAATGTTGAAGAAAAGAAGTAGCTGTTCTCAACTTTTTGTAGAGAGTTCGTGGTTGGTGAAAACGAATAAAAGCGAATAGTGAATAACATTTCTGAGTGCTTAAAGAATAAAGTAGACTAAGCCGGGAGCAGACCGTTACATTTGCTAGATTTGATAGAATTGAAAAAGTGATTATAGAGAATTAATAACCTTTATAATAAATTGGGTGGCACCGCGGAAGACTAGTTTCGTCCCATAGTACTAATCAGTATTGTGGTACAGGCTAGTCTTTTTAATTTATTATTTAAGGAAGTGATTATTATTTGTAGCAAAGATAAATACAAGTAAAGAAGAATTCATGAAAGAGTTTCTAAAGTGTAATATAGAGAAATTTATATGTGTGATGTATTACGTGATTGATTGATGGATTTTTGGTTGTTCATTAGAGACACGTGTACTATTTGTTGTTTTGAATTTTCTATCTTATTTAATGAGTATTAATTCTTAGTTTAAAATGAACAAATACGATTAAGGAAAATATTTGCATCGTAAATTTTTTGAAGGAGATTATTTGCCACGGTCTATTATATATAGATAGAGGGCAGATTTTAGTGATGTTGTGGTCTTTAGTTGATGATTTAAAAATGTATGCTGAAAGTTTATATGTTGATTTAGAATATGAAGAAAAAATCAGTAAATATACCAAACATACACCATTTACTAAAGAGTCTTTATTATATTGTGAGATATTTGAAAAATTTTATCCTGGTCATAGCGATTTTATAGTTGGTTATTGGATGCATAACAAAGAGTCGGATGGTTGTAACTTGATAATCCTATTACCAGGGTTTTATCAAACTATGGAGATAGTGGAAAATAAATGGTATACTAATAGAGGAGGAATAATTATGATAATTGATGCGAAAGAAATATATGAAAAAATAGTTGAATTTATGGGTAGGGACGTTACAATCCAAGGATGGATTCGTAATCATCGCAAACAAAAGGAATTTGGTTTTATTGATTTTTCTGATGGTACTTGTTTTAATCATATTCAAGTTATCTATGATGATAAAATGGATAGGTTTTTAGAAATTCAAAAATATCATGTAGGTAGTGCAATTGAAGTTGTTGGGAAAGTAGTAGAGTCTCCTAAAGAAGGTCAGGCTTTTGAAATTCAAGCGAAAGAAATTAAATTATTAGGAGATTGTCCAGAGGATTATCCAATTCAGCCAAAGAAACATTCTCGTGAATTTTTAAGAGAACAAGCATATTTGAGACCTAGAACTAACTTGTTTCAAGCCGTGTTTCGTGTTAGGAGTGTTGTAGCTTATGCAATTCATAAATATTTTCAAGATAGAGGATATGTGTATTTTCATGCACCATTAATTACTGCTAGTGATTGTGAAGGAGCAGGAGAAATGTTTCATGTTACTTGTATGGATTTAGAGGATATTCCTAAAGTAGATGGAACAGTAGACTATAGTAAAGACATGTTTCAAAAACCAGCATCTTTAACTGTTTCTGGTCAATTGGAAGCTGAAACTTTTGCATTAGCTTATAAGAGAACTTATACTTTTGGGCCAACTTTTAGGGCAGAAAACTCAAATACAAAAGTACATGCCAACGAATTTTGGATGATTGAGCCGGAAATTGCTTTTTGTGATTTGGACCAAGATATGGAAATCATGGAAGAAATGTTAAAATATGTTGTTGGTTATGTTTTGGATCATTGTAAGGATGAAATGACTTTCTTAGATAAATTCGTAGAGAAGGGTTTACTTGATAAGCTTACTAAGTTAGTAAGTTCTAAGTTTACTCGTGTTACTCATAAGGAAGTTATCGATATTTTACAAAAAGCAGATGTTAAATGGGAATTTGAACCAATTCAAGGAGAAGATATTGCAAAAGAACATGAAAAATATATTACAGAATATTTTGGAGGTCCAGTATTTATTACTGATTGGCCAAAAGATATAAAAGCTTTCTATATGAAACAAAACTCTGATGGTGAGACTGTTGCAGCAGTTGATCTTGAAGTTCCGGGAGCTGGTGAAATAATGGGTGGTTCTCAAAGAGAAGAAGATTATGACAAACTTGTTTCACGTATGAAAGAATTGGGTATGGATATGAGTGAATTAGATTGGTATATTAATCTTCGTAAGTTTGGAGGATGTGTTCATTCTGGATTTGGTATGGGATTTGAACGTTTATTAATTTATTTAACAGGAGTTGAGAATATTCGTGATGTTATTCCATATCCTAGGACTCCAGGAAATTGTGATTTTTAAGTTTACAGTATATTCTGTAAACTTTTTTTGTTTTTCTTTTCTTTTTTTCTTGTTGTGATATACTAACTTTTGCAAAAGAGGGATCTCATGGAACAAATTTATGATTATATTTTACAGAAAGAGTCTCATGTTGGTTTGCTTAGACCTACTCAAGAGGATGCCGTTATTACCCTTGTTCATCCACAGAATGATAGAATTAAATTATTAGCTGTAGCTGATGGAATGGGTGGTAAACAATATGGAGATATTGCGTCCAATTATGTGTTAGAAAAATTTGGTTATTGGTTTTTAGAACAAGAATTATCGTCTTTTTCTGATGTTATTGAATTAAAAGAAAAACTTATTAATCTAGTTATGGAATGTAATAATCATTTTATTTTAGAGTATGGAAGTGGGCAAGTAGGAACTACATTAACTTTGGCGTTAGTTTTAGAAGAAGATACTATTCTTGTTCATTTGGGAGATTCACGTTGCTATTTTTATAAAAATGGAGAGATTAGACAAATAACAGAGGATGATAGTGATGTGTGGCTTTATTATAAATATCAACATATAAATAAAGAATGGTTGCGTTATTTTTCTACTAGTAATGTTATACATAATTGTATTGGTATTTCTTTAAATCTATGTAGACCTCATATTTATATCTATCCTAATTCCAGTTATAAAACTTTGCTTCTTACGACAGATGGAATTACTGATTTAGTAACTGATGCTAAATTGCAACGAATATTGCGAGATAATGATATTCATACTGTTTCTAAAAAAATTATAGATGAAGCTATTTTGATTGATCAAAATCTTTATGTACCAAATGGATTAAAACAATATTCTTATGATTATTATTTAGTGCCAGTTCGTGGTAGAGATAATGCTAGTGTTGTTTTATTTTCAAAATTATAATTTTTGAATATTTTCTATGTTTTTGTTCATTCTAGTAATAGGAGGGATAAAAATGAAAAATTTTGGTAAATTTTTGCTTTGCTTTGGGTTTTTATTATTGATATTAGTAGGGTGTAGTACAACTATGAATACACCTACTAGTAAGGTAGAAGAGTTTTTAGGAAAATATCAAAATATGGATGATGATGTTACTGTTCAATTAGATCAAGTTCTTTCTGATGATAAGACAATGAATGATGAACAAAAAGATAAATATCGTGCAATTTTAGAAAAACAATATCAAAATTTATCATATAAAATTGAAAACGAGAATATTAATGGTAACGAGGCAACAGTTGATGTAGAAATAGAGGTTTTGGATTATGCTACTACAATTCGATCTGTTAAAAAGTATTATGAAGAGCATAAAGAGGAAATAGAATCTTCTAATGAAAAAGAGCAATCTGATAATGATAATCTTTTAGAGGATGCTGTTGAAGGTAGTGAAGAAGCCATTGAAAATAGTGCAGCTTATATCGATTATAAGCTAAAAGAATTACAAAATGTTAGTGATACTACTACTTATAATATTACTTTTTATTTGACTAAGAAGAATGGTGAATGGCAATTACAAAATATTACGGATTTAGATTTACAAAAAATCCATGGATTATATGAGGGATAAAAGAGACTATTGTGAAGTGATATGATAAAATTAGACAAAGACTAAAAGAGTCTAGTCTACTTTTTCTTGACTACTTCATTGTGGTCTCTTTTTATTTTGAGGTGTGTTGAGTTTGCTTCTTTTTTGTGTTATATTTTTTTTAAATAAGACTGTTAAGGTGGATAATATATGAATTTAGAAATGTCATTTGAAAAAAAACTGGAAATTCTTAGAAGAATGTATTGTGATGAGAAGGATGAAAATATTCGTAGAATTATTTTAAAGGAAATTAAAGAAACTGAGGAATTGATAAATGTTAGAGATGAATTGGAACGAGCAAATAATTAATTGTTTACAGCGAATTAGAAAAGTATATACTTGTACTTCTTGTGGTTCTAATGAGTTCAGTGATGGTTTTGAATGTGTTTATTGTACGAAGGTTAATGAGAGATTCAAAGAAGAAGTAGAAAAGTTTTCTCAAATTTTAAGTGAATATTCAGGAAATCTGTTAGATGATCCATTTGTACTTGTTTCTTTAAAAAAACTTGGTAATAATTTGAGGTTTGTTTCATCTTTTAATACTGAAGAAGTTGATGAGGCTTATTTAGCTTGGACTAATAAAATTTTAATAGAAGGAATTTCTGCTTCAGATTATGAGGCAATACTTAACTTATTTGATGGTTCACAAATGTATCAGGATCAAGCAGCTATTTCTATACAAAATAAGATATTAATTGAAACAGTTACAAAACAAAAACAATACCCTTATGAAGCAGTGGAGGGGGCTTTATATCAATTTTTTTATCAAATTTTAAAGCCATGGGTAAAGACTTGTGGGATAGAGTCTAAAGTATTGGATGAGAATGTAAATGGAGAGGCATATTTTAACCAAGCGTCAATTTCTGAAGATGTTATTAAAGATTTTATTGCTAATGGAGGTTCTTCAATAATTAATATAATAGGGCATGAAGCTTGCCATGTATATCAAAATTATAAAAGAACTCGTAATATTGTAGAAAATAAATATGATTTGTTTATGGTGTATGATCAGATTGTTAATTCGAGACGAAGTGGAGTTTACGATGATAATTATTTTAAACAGTTTGCAGAAATAGATGCTAGAATAAACGGATATTTAATTGAAGAACGTTTTTTAGAGTTATTTGGATTAACGATGTCAGATGATTCTAGAATGCAACAAGAAGTTGATTGTGCTTTATGGTTGTATGGTGATACTTCTCGTGTTATTGAAGGAAGAGAAGTAGAGGTGGAAGAAGAGGTTTTAGCTATATTAAATGATGAGCCTGATCTTTACAATCATTTTGCACAATTTCGTTATGAATTTGTTAGAGATGGTCATGAAATCCGTTGGAAAACTAACCAAGAATTAATTGATGAGTTTTTATATTTTGATGATGATTCAAAAGATAATTTATATATTGAACTAATCAGGCGAGCTAATGCAAGAGAACGGAGATTACATAAAGAGACTAAGATAATTTAAAGTTTATTTTTTGTCGCTCTTTTTCTTTTTTTTAATCTTGTAAATAGGTATAAAAAAAGTTATAATTATTTTATGATAGAATAGAGGGTGTTAGTGTGATAGGTAAAATTGAAGAGATTATTGATAACAGTGTAACTATAAAATTAGCTATTAATATTAATGAACAACCTAATTTAGTTAATTTGCATATTGTTTTTGAAGATGGCAGCAGTAAGAAAGTAGTTGCAGAAATAGCAAATGTCAATCAGACAAAGATGTTTGCTAATGTCGTTGGAGAGATTAATGATGGGAGATTTACTCCAGGTGCTAGTTCTAAACCAGCATTTAAGTCAATTGTCCGTTTAATTACTTCAGAAGAGTTGGAACTATTATTTGGTAAGCAAGAGACTGCTTTTGGATTTACTAATTTTGGTACAAGTAATGTTTATGAAGGATATAAAATTAATGTTCCTATTAATGAGTTTTTTAACGCACATTTTGCTATTCTTGGTAATTCTGGTGCAGGTAAGAGTTGTACTGTTGCATCCATTCTTCAAAAATTATATACTAGTAGTCCAACAGCACCAATAAATTCAGCTTTGTTCTTTTTTGATGCTTATGGCGAATATACTCATGCTTTTAGTTCTTTACATGAAAAGAATCAATCTCTTAATTATAAAGCTTATACTACTAATGTAATTGATCCAGATTGTGAAATATTAAGGATTCCTACGTGGTTGCTTGATGTAGATGATTTGGCTTTGTTACTTGATGTTAATACACCTGCACAACTTCCTATTTTGGAAAAAACTTTGAAATTAGTTCCAATTTTAACTGGTAATTCTGCTGGTGTTATAAAAAGAAAGAATGATATTATTGCGAGAGCTTTGCAGGATATTTTACTTAGTGGTAATGATTCTACTAAAATCCGTGATCAAGTAATTGCCGTACTCACTAAGTTTAATACGTCTGAACTTAATTTGGAAAGTACTATTGCTCAACCTGGATATGTTCGTACGTTGAAGCAATGTTTGTATGTTGATAAAACTGGTAAGATGCAAGAGATGGAGCTTGTTGTTGAATTTATTCGTGGATATATTAATGAAGAGCAAGAAGAAATAAAAGAAGAAGAAATGAATAAGTTTTATAATCTTACTGATTTGGAACATGCAATGGAATTTGCACTTATTAGTGAGGGTATTTTAAAGAGTGATAAAGTTTTTGATACTGCTAATGTTATGAGTGTTCGCCTTCATACTTTGGCTACAGGTGATAATAGATATTATTTTGAATATCCCAAATATGTAACTAGAGATCAATATATTGAATCTTTGATGTTTGATGCAAAAACTAATTCTAGGTGCCAAATTATTAACTTTAATATTAACTATATTGATGATAGGTTGGCAAAAGTTATTACTAAGATTTTATCAAGAATGCTTTTCCTTAGAGCTAGTACGTTAAAACCTCGTGGTTCTATAGCTTATCATATTATTATTGAGGAAGCTCATCGTTATGTTCAACATGATAGTGATGTTAGTTTACTTGGATATAATATTTTTGAACGAATTTCTAAAGAAGGGCGTAAGTATGGTGCTTTTTTGGGGCTTATTACACAAAGACCTAGTGAACTTTCAGATACTTGTGTTTCACAGTGTATGAATTTTGTTATTCTTAGAACCCTTCATCCAACTGATTTACAGTATATTAAAGAAATGGTACCTAATGTTTCTTCAGAAATAGTTTTGCAACTTAAGAATTTGAAACCTGGTAATTGTATAGCTTTTGGTAGTGCATTCCAAGTGCCAACTTCTATGTATATTGATCTTCCAAATCCTCGTCCTCTTTCTAATAATGTTGATTTGAAAGTGGTATGGTATCAGAAACCTAATACAAATATTTTTATTAACCAGTCGATAAGTTCTGGAAGTGTTGCGGCTGTGCCATCTGTTCAAACAGCTTCTTTTGTACCTGTACAAGGAAGTATTCAACCACAACAAGTGGCTGGAATTAGCGTGGGTGGAGTACATTTAATGAGCTCAGATGAGACGCAATCAGCATCGTTTGTGACAGTTCCTGAGCAAAATAGGTTTATACAATCACAGGAAGCGAGTACAAATGCTTAATTTGTGCTTTTCCTTTTGAAAGAACTGTGATAGAATAATATTTAGTTAAGATAAAATGGAGGATAGGAATATGGCTTTAGATAAATTAAAAAATTTATTTGGGGGAGAAGATGATACAATCGAAGAGGGTACTGATGAAGAATTTTATTCTACTTCTCGAGAAGAATATCACGAAGCAAATGGTGTGGCTGGTAGTAAGATGATGTTACTTGAACCTCGTGCTTATTCTGAAAGTCAACAAATTGCAGATTATTTAAAAAGTCGGTCTGCTGTTGTTGTGAATTTAAAGAGAGTAACTCCTGATCAAGCAAAGAGAATTGTAGATTTTTTAAGCGGTACTATTTATGCTATTGGTGGAGATTTACAGAAATTAGGGGGAGGAATTTTCCTATGTACTCCTAATAATGTAAATGTAGAAGGAAAAATAAGTGATGATGCTGTTTCTGCTAAGTCTGCTAAGAGTGGGAAAAAAGAAGATGACTTTGATTTTTAGTTAATTATTAACTGAGGTGATTATATGAAAAAATTTAGTTATGAAGCTAATGGGTATAATCGCCAGGAAGTAAATCAGTTTGTTAGTGATGTCATTGCACAGACAGAAGGGATTATTAAGAAATGTCGAGCTCAAGGTGAAGCTTTGGATAGGCTAAAAGCAGAGCTTGAACATCATAAACGTATGGAAACTACATTGCAAAAGGCAATTCTTAAAGCTGAGGAGACTGGTGATAATATTAAGCGAATGGCTAGAGAAGAACATGAAATGATTGTTCGTGATGCTAAAAATAATGCTAGTCGTATTGTCAATGAAGCACTACTTAAAGCCCAAAAAATCGAAAATAACGCAGAAACGTTAGAAAAGAATATGAAAATTTTTAAGCGTAAGTTGAAGATTATTATGGAACAGCAGATGGCTGTTGTTGATGAAATTGAACTTTTGGAATTAGATCCTAAATAGGATCTTTTATGTTGTAATTTTAATTGATATAGATATAGTAATAAATATTAAAAATTTAAATTATATAAATTAAATAATTATTGATATTATTATTTTTTATTATTAGGAGATATATTAAAAGTAGTTTAGTAATAATAATATTTAAATTATTTAAAAGATAAAAAAGAAAGTTTAATATGTAGTAGTTCTAATATGAAAAAAAGATAGTTTAAAATAAAATATTTGCAGTTCTTTTAAAAGTGTGTTATATTTATTGGGAAAGCAGGTGCGAAAGACGGAATATTTCGGAATTATTAGAGAGCTTGTGGTTGGTGAAAACAAGTTATGAGGAAATATTCAGATCACTTTCAAGTTGCGATTTATGGATAAGATAAATACGGTAACGCGTTATAGTATTAGAGATAGGTTTTCTATGAACTAAGGTGGTACCACGAACAATTCGTCCTTTGGATGAATTGTTTTTTTTAGAGAGGAGAATAGTATGTTATTACAAATTATCTTATTAATTGTGGGGTTTGTTGTTTTAATTAAAGGAGCAGATTTTTTTGTAGATGGAGCTAGTTCTTTTGCTCAGAATTTCAAGGTTTCTAAGATGTTAATAGGACTTACTATTGTTGCATTTGGTACTAGTGCACCAGAATTTGCTGTTAGTATTAAAGCTCTTCTTAGTGGTAGTGGTGATATGGTTTTAGGAAATGTTATTGGTAGTAATATCTTAAATATTTTATTGATTTTAGGTGTTTCAGCAATTATCCATTCGCTTACAGTTAAAAATAATACTGTGAAGAAAGAATTACCTATTACTTTATTAATTACTTCGTTATTTGCAGTACTTTTGTCAGATCATTTTTTTGATACTAGTTTACCTAATAGTTTTACTAGAAGTGATGGGGTAGTTTTGTTGTTATTCTTTCTAGTTTTTATTTATTATTTAATTTCTATGATGAGACGAAAAATTGATGTAGATGAAGATGTTCCAAAAATGTCTTTATTTAAGTCGATAGTATTTACTATTCTTGGGTTAGTAGCTATTGTTGTTGGAAGTAATTTTGTTGTAGATAGTGCTTCTTTTATTGCGAAAGAATTAGGAGTTAGCGAGAGAATGATTTCATTAACTATTATTGCACTTGGAACATCTCTTCCTGAACTTGTAACTTCTGTTATGGCTACTAAAAAGGGTGAATATGATATTGCAATTGGAAATGTAGTTGGAAGTAATATATTTAATATAGGTATTGTTATTGGACTTCCTATTGCTATGTTTGGTGGTATTAGTCGAATTGCTTTTAGTTATATTGATTTGATTGTAATGTTTATTGCAGCACTACTTTTATTCTTATTTTCATTTAAAGATTATAAGATTAGTAGAAAAGAAGGTATTGTCTTTTTAATATTATTTATAGTGTATTATTCATATGTAATTATAGTATAGGTATGGTTATTGATAAATTAATATTTTATTTGTAATTGATGTGTGTTGTATTTAATATTTATTTAAAGAAAAATGTGAAACTATATTATTTTATATTCTATTAAAAATTTATGATTATTTTTGTAAAATTGAAGGAAAGTAGGGATAGTTATGGAATTTAAAAAATTAGAGAGTGGTTCTATTCATGAGGTGGAATCAAAGTATGTAAAAGAATGGAAAGAAAAGGATATTTTAGTTAAAACTATAGAAAATCGTAAGTATAGTCAAGACTTTGTTTTTTATGATGGTCCGATTTATGCTAATGCAAAGCCTGGAATTCATCATGTTTTTGCTAAAACGATTAAGGATGCTTTTTGTAAGTATAAGACTATGTCAGGTTATCGAGTTTTAAGAAAGATTGGTCTTGATACACATGGTCTTCCAATTGAGGTTAATGTTGAGAAAAAGCTTGGTTTTAAAAATAAAAATGATATTGAGAAACTTGGGATAGAAAAATTTTGTGAAGAATGTAAAATTGAAACTGATAGTAATATAGATGAAGTAAAGAAAGTTACTGATATGATGGGTCAATTTATTGATTGTGATCATCCATATGTTACTTGTAGTAATGATTATATTGAATCAGAGTGGTGGATTGTTAATGAACTTAATAAAAAGGGTTTAATTTATCATGGAAATAAAGTTTTACCTTATTGTCCTCGATGTGGTACAGAGCTTGCTTCTCATGAAGTTTCTCAAGGTTATAAGGAAGTAAGTGTTAATACGGTGATTGTTCCGTTTAAAATAGTAGATAAAGATGAGTATTTCTTAGTATGGACAACAACACCATGGACATTAATTGCTAATGTTGCTTTATGTGTTAATCCTAATTTAGAATATGTAAAAGTTAACTCTCGTGGTTATACATTTTATGTAGGAAAGAGTTTAGCTGATGCTGTATTAGGGGAAGATTATGAAGTTATTGACATTTATAAGGGAACTGATTTAGTTGGAATTAAATATGAGCAATTAATGCCTTTTGTAGATGTAGAAGGAAAGGCTTTTGTGGTTCTTGCTGATAATTATGTTACAGATAGTGATGGTACTGGTATTGTTCATATTGCGCCTGCTTTTGGTGAAGATGATAGTCGTGTTTGTCGTGAAAATGGAGTTGGTTTTGTTAATCCAGTTGGTAAAGATGGTTGCTATACAGTTGGTCCTTGGGAAGGTA
This sequence comes from uncultured Bacilli bacterium, assembly GCA_944332635.1. Taxonomy (GTDB): domain Bacteria; phylum Bacillota_I; class Bacilli_A; order RF39; family UBA660; genus Faecimonas. The sequence goes on along the minus strand of CALVKI010000054.1, from coordinate 16,971 downwards.
TTTTAGTTACAGATTCTGATCTTGAAATTACTATTATTAAGTGGTTAAAAGAAAATGATAAATTATTTAAGAAACAAAAGATGGTTCATGATTATCCACATTGTTGGAGATGTAAACAACCTTTAATTTACTATGCAAAACCTGCTTGGTATGTAAAAACTACCGCTTATAAAGATGAAATAATTGAAGCTAATAAAAAAGTTAATTGGTATCCTGATTATGTTGGTGAAAAGAGATTTCATAATTGGCTTGAAAATATGATTGATTGGGGAATTTCTAGAAATCGTTATTGGGGATGTCCACTTCCAATTTGGATTTGTGATTGTGGCCATTTTGAAAGTGTTGGATCTCGTCAAGAATTAAAGGAAAAGTCAACTAGTGATATTGATGTTGATAATTTAGAACTTCATCGCCCATATGTTGATCGTATTCATATTAAATGTCCTAAATGCGGAAAAGAAATGAGTCGTGTTAGTGATGTATTAGATGTTTGGTTTGATTCTGGTGCTATGCCATATGCTCAATTTCATTATCCTTTTGAAAATAAAGAATTGTTTGAATCACAATTTCCAGCAGATTTTATTGCGGAAGGCGTTGATCAGACTCGTGGATGGTTCTATGTATTAATTGTTTTATCTACTTTAATTAGTGGAAGGAGTAGTTTTAAAAACGTTGTTGTTAATGATATGATGCTTGATGCTTATGGTAAAAAAATGAGTAAATCAACAGGAAATATTATTGATCCAATTAAGATTATGACAGAGTATGGGGCCGATACAATTCGTTTTTATATGATGTATGCATCTCCTGTTTGGACACCATTAAAGTTTGATGAAGAAGGAGTAAAAGAGGTTTATTCTAAATATATCTCTACATTTAGAAATGCTTATTCATTCTTTGAAATGTATGCAAATGCTGATCATATTGATCCAAGAGAATATGATATTCCAGTAGAAAAACGTGAGTTAATTGATCGCTGGATTTTATCTAAACTAAATCGTCTTGTACAAGGGGTACAAAAGGCTTATCAAGAATATGATTTAAATAAAGTTACAAAATTAATTGTTCCATTCTTAAATGATGATTTATCTAATTGGTATATTAGAAGTAATCGTAGAAGATTCTGGGATAGTGAGTTAACAGAATCTAAAAAAGCAGTTTATTTAACTACTTATGAAGTTCTAGTTACATTATGTAAAATATGCGCTCCAATTACACCATTTATTACAGAAGAGATTTATCAAAGATTAACTGGTGAAGACTCTGTACATCTTGCAGATATGCCTGTTGAAAATACAGATTTGATTAATGATGGAGTAGAAGAGAGAATGGATTTAGTAAGAGATGTTTGTTCTTTAGGTAGATTTGCTAGAGAAGAAGCAAATATTAAAGTTCGCCAACCAATTTCACAATTAATCTTGCCTAAGAGTGATGAGGTGATTATTGGTGATTTACTTTCTGTTATTACAGAAGAGTTAAATGTTAAAGATGTTGAATTTAGAGAAGATATGAGTGAATATCTTGAATATATTGTAAAACCTAATTTTAAAGTATTAGGTAAGGTACTTGGTCCAAGGGTAAAATTACTTAGTGAAATTTTGAATAATTTAACTACAGAACAAATTGAAAGGCTTCAAAATGAAGGGTTAATTGTTAACTTAGATGGTGAAGAATTTACATTAACTAATGAAATGGTTTTAGTTTCTTTGAAACAAAAGGATGGTTATGCGTCTAGTAGTAATAATCGTACTTGTGTTGTTTTAGATACTGAACTTACAGAGGATTTAATTTTAGAAGGTCTTGCTCGTGAATTTGTTCGTAAAGTACAAAGTCTACGAAAAGAAGCAGATTTTGTAATTACTGATCATATTATTGTTACATATCATGGTAGTGAGAAAATTCAAGTTATGCTTGATAAATATTATGATTATGTTATGGGAGAAGTTCTTGGAGATAAATTAATTGTTGATAATAGTTTGGTTTTTGATGATAAATTAAATGATGAAGAAGTGGCTATTAAAGTTGAGAGAATTTAATATATGAAAGAACTTTAGATAATATATTTTAAATTATTTCATTATCAATATAGCAATATATTATTCTTAGATATTTAGATACTTGCTAAGAACTTTGTAGTAAAAATATAGAAGTAGTAATTTGGATGATGATTATTTTTATATTTGGCTTATGTTATTCAAGTTTTAGGTATGAGTGTTATAGATAAGCAGATGTTGGTACAATTTGTTAGTGTTTTTCAAATTCAAGAAGTTTCAATAAAAATGGTGAAGAACAATTATTTGTATCAGGTTATTACTAAATATATAAAGATTCTTTATTTTTCTCTTGTTATCAAAGATATACAGATAGTCAAAAAAGTCTAAACATAGTTGATGGAGACAAATTTGTCTCTTTTCTTTTGTTCTTCTTTTTTTTTTGTTATAATAGAAGTAGAAAAGGGGAATAGCTATGTATAAGAATGAAGAGGTAGAAGAATTAAAACAAAAAATAATATTGTGTGCTGTTGTATTTGTTTTTGTTGTTGCAATAGGTATTTTACTTATTTTTAATCGATTTGGTAGTGATGTAGATGCAGTAACGAAAGCATTACGTAATAAGGATACTTTTGTTGTTTTATTTACTGATGATAGTAAAAAAGGTTCTTTGGTTCAGCAAGAATTAAATGATTTGGGAGTGACTTATTATAATTTTAATGTAAAATCTTCTAGTTATCAAAGTGTATTAAATCAAATGAAAGTTGATTATGAAGTAAAATTACCTGCAATTTATGTACTTATTAAAGGTGAAGTTTCTTTTAATATTACAGATATAAAAGATGAAAAAACAGTAAATGATTTCATTCAAAACAATAATATTCTTTCACTTATAAATGAGGAAAGTTAGGTGGTTTGATGACTAATGTTGTTGCATTAATAACTGGGGCAAGTCGTGGTATTGGTGAAAGTATTGCTATGGAATTTGCTAGAGCTGGAGTTAATGTTATCTTAAATTATAATAGACATTGTTTGATGGCTGAAAAAGTAGCAGATGAGATTAGAGAAAAATATGATGTTGATGTTTTATGTATCAAAGCGGATGTTTCTAAGGAAGAAGAAGTTGAAATGATGGTAAATCAGGCAGTGGATACTTTTGGTAAAATTGATATTTTAGTTAATAATGCAGGTATTTGCAATGATAGTTTATTGCTTGATAAATCAGCATCAAATTTTCGTAGAATTTTAGATGTTAACTTGATTGGTACTTTTTTGTGTAGTAAATATATTGGTAAGGTTATGCTTGATCGTGGTGGAGGAAAAATTATTAATATTGCTTCTACCAATGCAATTGATACTTATTATCCAGAATCTTGTGATTATGATGCTTCTAAAGCTGGTGTTATTTCTCTTACTCATAATTTGGCTCGTGAGTTTTCACCAGATATTTCTGTTAATTGTGTATGTCCTGGTTGGGTTAAAACAGATATGAATGACGATCTTTCTCTTGAACAAATCCGTGAGGAAGAAGAAAAAATTTTGTTACATCGTTTTGCTGAACCAGATGAAATAGCAAAGGTTGTAGTTTTTTTGGCTAGTTCCAAAGCTAGCTATATTAATGATTCTATTATTCGTGTAGATGGTGGCAAATTTAATGGTTAATAAATTTAAGAAAGAGGAGTGAGAATGGTTATGTATAAGACATTGGGAATTAGTGATGAGGTTGTAAAGCTCGTAGAGGAAGCGGAAAAAGATTGTTGTGAAGAATTTTTAAAAATAGATAATAATGGTTATATTAATAGTTTAAAAGTGTTGTCTAGTTTTCATAAGAATGAAATTACAGAATCACATTTTATTTCTACTACAGGATATGGTTATAATGATTTGGGAAGAGATGGGATAGAAAAAGTTTTTAGTGATGTTTTAGGAGCAGAGAGTGCATTAGTTAGAAGTCAGTTTATTTCGGGATCTCATGCGTTAAATGTTTGTTTTTTTGCTTTACTTCGTCCTGGTGATTTGCTTTTAAGTATTAGTGGAAAACCATATGATACTTTAGATGAAGTTATTGGTATTGTAGATAATCCAAGTTCTTTAAAAAGTTTTGGTGTAAAATATGATCAAATTGATTTAGTTGATGATGATTTTAATTATGGAGCTATAGAAGAATATTTAAAAGCTCATAAAGTTAAAGTAATAGAAATTCAAAGAAGTAAGGGATATTCTACTAGAAAAAGTATTTCTATTGAAAAGGTAGAAAAAGTAATTTCTTTAATTAAAAAGATAGATAGTAATATTATTGTGATGATTGATAATTGTTATTGTGAGATGGTTGGAGTAAAAGAACCTACTGAAGTTGGAGCCGATGTTGTGGTTGGTTCTTTGATTAAGAATTTAGGGGGAGGAATTGCCCCTAATGGTGCTTATATTGTAGGTCGTAGGGATTTAGTCGATTTGTGTGCTGAAAGATTAACTTTGCCTGGAGAGGGAGCAGATGTTGGTCCTACACTTGGTATTAATAAACAAATATTACAAGGTATTTTTATGGCTCCTAGTGTTGTTGCATCTGCTTTAAAAACAGCTGTTCTTACTAGTCGAGTATTAGAAAAGTTAGGATATAGTGTAGAACCTTATTATCAAGATGAACGTGTTGATATTGTTCAAAATATTATTTTCCGTGATCCAGAGAAATTGATTCGTTTTACTCGAGGTATTCAGCAAGGTTCTCCTATTGATTCTAATGCAGTTGTAGAAGCTTGGGATATGCCTGGCTATATTGATAAAGTTATTATGGCCAGTGGTTCTTTTACGCAAGGATCTTCTATTGAACTCTCTTGTGATGGACCTGTAAGACCTCCTTATATTGCTTATATGCAGGGGAGTCTTACTTATGATTATGGTAAGTTAGGACTTATGAAAGCAGTAGAACTTTTATTAAATGAGTAGGTGATTATTATGTTAGAAGCGTTATTTTTAAGTTTTTTTGCGATTTTTTTAGGAATAATATTAATTACATATATTTTGTCCGTTGTTGGATTATGGAAGATGTTTCAAAAAGCGGGTAGACCTGGATGGCCTTCTTTAATACCAGTTTATAATACTTATATATTATGTATAATTACTGGTGTTAGTCCATGGTGGTTAGTTATATCTATTATAGCTGGAGTTATTGTTGCTTTTATACCTATTTTAGGTTTTTTATCATCTATTATTAGTATTTACTTTGGTATTTTATTAGCAGTTAGCATAGCACGTAGTTTTGATAAAGATGATGCTTATGCTATAGGTCTTTATTTGCTTCCTTTTATTTTTTATATGATTATGGGATTAGGAGATAGTAAATATTTAGGTCCTAAACCTATGGAAGATATAATTCTTCATAGTTTTTTTAAAAAAACGGTATATTGTTCTAGATGTGGTAAAAAAATAGATTTACAAGCAAAATATTGTTCTAGATGTGGTAAAGAGTTATGATTTATTCATAATTCTTTTTTTTTTCTCATATAGTTTATTAGAATTAAGGAGGAGTCGTATGATAAATAAACAAAATTTATGGTTTTTAACATTATTTAGTTTAATTTTAGTACTTAGTGTTTACTATATTACTATGCCGAATGATTTACTTAGTAAAGCTGTTTCTACTGAGGAGAATTCTAAAAAGAAAGAAGAAGTAAAAGAAACAGTAGAAGAAGTTTCTTCTCTTACTGCTATGAGGGTTAGTTTAGAAGAAGAACGCCAGGGAATGATGGATGATTTACAAGAACAATTAACTAGTGATGCTATTAGTAGTGAAGAAAAGAATAATGCGTATGAACAGTTAAAATATTTAAATACTTTGCAAAGTAAAGAGGAAGAATTAGAAAAACAGATAAAAAAAGAATTTAAATTAGATTCTTTTGTAAAGATTGATAATACAAATGTTTCAGTTGTATGCGTTTCCTCTAAACATGATAACAGTCTTGCTAATAGTATTATGAGATTGATTCAATCAGAATATGATAATAAAATGTATATTACGGTGAAGTTTCAAAAAGCTTAGGTAAAAGCATACAACAAAGTATTTTACTTACATAGAATACTTTAGGTGGTGCTGATATGGCGAATGGAATACTAACCGCAAGAGAAAGAGAAATTTTTGAATTGTTGATTCAAAATATGACTACTAAGGAAATTGCAAAAAAATTACAAATTAGTGAAAAAACAATTCGTAATCATATTTCTAATACAATGCAGAAATTAGGAGTTAATGGAAGAGCAGCGGCGGTTGTAGAATTATTGAAATTACATGAATTATCTTTATAAATCGTACTATTTTAGTACGATTTTTCATATATTTTTTTAGGTGATATGATGCTGAAATCTAGGGCAATACGAAAAATTTTCATTACTACTTTATCATTATTTATATTTTTATTTGTATATTCTTTACCAGTGTTGGATGATTCTTATGTTTTAAAGACTAATTTAGAGATAGAAAGTACAACAGGACTTGCTACTGATAATATTTACTTATTGAATGATGATGGTTATTTAGTAAAAAGTAGGATTTTATTAGAGGAAAATAAATTAGAAGATAAGATAAAAAAAGTGCTAAACCAGTTGATAATTCAAGATGAAAATCATTTTCCTAAGGGGCTTTTTCCTTATATTCCAAAAGATACTAAAGTACTTAATGTTTTATGCGGTGAGGGAAAAGTAACCATCGATTTTTCTTCTGAGTTTTTAAGTATGGAAGTTTATAAAGAAAAACAAATCATTTCAGGAATTGTTTTTAGTATTTTAGATTTAGATGATGTAGAAGAAGTGATCATATTAGTAGAGGGACAAGTTTTGCGTGAATACCCAAATACGAAAGAGAGTTTGTCTAGCCCTTTGAATAAAAATATAGGTATTAATGAAGAGTATGAATTAACTTCTAGAGAAGATATTTCTAAAGTTGTTGTTTATTATTTATCTAGAATTAATAATGAAATGTATTATGTTCCAGTTACTAAATATTTAAATGATTCTAGAGATAAAATAAAAATTATTATTGATGAACTTTCGACTAGTTATATATATGAACCTAATTTAATGAGTTTTTTACATAGTAAAGTAGAACTTTTAGATTATTATGAGCAAGAAAATGTACTTTTTTTAAATTTTAACCAATTCTTATTTGATAGTGATGATAAAGTTTTGGAGGAAGTATTATATAGTATTTCTTATTCAGTGTTTGATAATTATGATGTTTCTATGGTAATGTTTGAGGTTAATAATGAATATGTAGGACAAGTTTCTAGAGATGGTAAAATTGAGAAAAAATAAATATTTCTCTTTTTTTATTTATATACTATTTAAGTGTTTGTGAGTAACGGTTTTCTATAAGGCAAGGTTAAAGATTTATCATAGCTTTATAAAGATTAATATATTATATTAGTATATTGGTTAAATTTTTAATTTTTCTCTCTTCATTCTTATGATTTTAAGGTGGTAGTAAAAAAGTAAGGTATCCGTGAACTTTAATATTGTTAGTTTTATTAAAAAGCATTTAATCAAGTAATGAATAAACGTTGTTTACTTATAGTATTAGGATAAAATTTGTGTTTATATTATATGATATTAGATATATTTATCATGTAATTTAAATGCTTTTTTATTTTGGGTTAATTTAACTATACGGTTTGGTTGACTTCTTGTATAAAGATGTTCATATCAATTGTAATACTATATACTTTTTCTTTTTTCTTTTAAAAAGGTATTGCAACCTAAAAAAAAATATTGTATAATCTATTTTGTTAACTGGTTATGTCTGCGTAGCTCAGCTGGATAGAGCAATCGCCTTCTAAGCGATCGGTCAGGCGTTCGAGTCGCCTCGCGGACACCATTTTTGAAAATAAATCTTGTAATCAAGATTTTTTTTATTATATATGACAATATTATAAAAACCTCATTTCTGTGTATTGAAATGCACCCCTTAGAGTAGATATCAATTAAAAATCTGTTTATAAAAATATGATAGAATACACTTCCGAAAGGATGTGTTTTCTTATGGCTTCAAAAGGTCAAAAATTTATTAAATATACTGATGAATTTATAAATGATTTTGTTAGTCAAATGAATAATGGTGTAATTGCATATCATCTTGCCAAAATAAATAATATATCAATATATACTAAAAAACATGGAAGAGAAGATATATAAATCATCCTAAATTATATCCTAATGTTTGTAAAAAAGAGAAAGAAAAAAAGATTCAGATTTAATAAGAGAAGATTGGAAAGAAAGATATGAAATATTTAAAAAATACCGAGCCTTCCTCAAGACATAACGAGAGAAAAGAAATATTTATAAATCTATATAGAGATAACTATAAACTTACTAATATGTGTGTGTGCCGTACTTAATATAAATCTTAAAATCTATTATAAATATAGAAATAAAGAAGATCCTGATTATTATGATTATTTAATAATTAAAGAATTATTTGATGATTCTAAAAGCACTTATGGATATCGTAGGATAGTTGAAGGCCTACTCTCAAAATATGGTGTAGTTATGAATAGAAAGAAGGTATTAAGAATAATGAAAAATATAATTTAATGGCTGAGTATATAAGAAAAGCGAAGATAAAACATAAGAATGAAAGAATTGAAGAAAATATCAAACCTAATTTATTAAAAAGAAATTTTACAACTGATGCCCCTAATAAAGAATGGTATACCGACGTAACATATTTAATATTTAAAGGAACAAGAGTATATTTGTCTACAATAATTGATTTATATGATAGACATGTAGTTGCATATAAAATATCTAGATATAATGATAATAAATTAGTAATAGATACTTTAAATGAAGCAATAGCAAAAGAAAAAGATGTACATGAATTAATCTTCTATTTTGATCAAGGATTTCAATATACATCTAATGAGTACAAAACTATATGTGAATCAAATGGAATAACTATTTCAATGGCTAGAAAAGGAACTTTGATTGATGACGCTCCAATAGAGAGTTGGCACTCACTTTTTAAAAAAGAAACTTTGTACAACAATAATATTACATCTTTACAAGAATATCTTTAACTTGTAGAAGGATGGATATTATTTTATAACATAAAAGACTTAAGTCAAAAGTTAAGAAAAAGAGAAAAAAATAAGAGTGTGTAAGAAAATCTGTGTAAATGATATCTTTCCACAATATTTGGAACTTCAATAGTTCCTTTTTTCTTGATTTAATAATACCATATATAAATAATAATTCAAAGAACTTTTTTCTTTTGTTATTTATCAATAAATTATAATTATTTTATTAGTCAAGGCCAGCGCAGCTGTTCATTTTAGCCTTGATTAATGAAAAATGATTATAATATAATTAGTTGCAAAAAAAATTGATTATATTCTATTATCAAACATAATAGATAATTCGGATAAAATTGAACCCCAATTTCTATAAGGTACACACCACTTTTTTTCTATATTTTTTACTGATAAATATAAGCATTTTAATAATGACATATCTGTTGGAAAAACAGATTTTGTTTTAGTATATTTTCTAAATTGTCTATTTAATGATTCTATAGTATTTGTTGTATACATTATTTTTCTTATAGGTTCAGAAAATTGAAAAAAAGGACATATGGCATCCCAATTTGATTCCCATATTTTAAAAGCTGATGCATATTTGTCTTGCCATTTTTCTTTTATTTCTTGTAATTTTTCATATCCTTCTTTTTCATTTTTTGATGTATATATTAATTTTAAATCAGCAGTAAATGTTTTTAAATCTTTGTAATTTACATATTTTACGGAATTTCTAATCATATGAACGATACATCTTTGTTGAACTGTATCAGGATAAGCTGCATTTATTGCTTCTTTTATTCCTGTTAAATTATCACTACACATGATTAATATATCTTTAACTCCTCGTTCTTTTAAATCATTTAATACTCCTAACCAATATTTAGAAGATTCATTTTCTCCAATATAAATTCCCATAACATCCTTATATCCCTCTGAATTTATTCCTAACACGATGTAAGCGGCTTTTTTTACAACTCTATTATCTTCTCTAACACTAAAATGCACGGCATCAATAAATACAAATGGATATACTTCATCTAATGTTCTTTCTTGCCATTCTTTTATTTCGGGAATTATTTGATCAGTTATATTACTAACCATTGTTGCTGATACTTCTATACCATATATGTCTTGTATTTGTTCGTTTATTTCCCTAGTGGTTAATCCTCTGGCATATAATGATATGATTTTATCTTCTATCCCTGACACATCTCTTTTATTTTTAGGTACTATTTTAGGTTCAAACTCGCCATTTCTATCTCTTGGTGTTTCAAAATCAAATTCTCCAAATTCACTTTTTAATTTCTTTTTAGTAGAACCATTTCTATAATTTGTTTTTTCTTGCTTTTTATCATATTTAGAATAACCCATAGATGAGTCAAATTCTGTATTCATCATTTCTTGCAAAGCATCTTTAAACATGTCTTTTAATGCGGTTGATATATCTTGGGCTGTTTCTATTTCATAATTTTCTTGTAATATTTTTAATAATTCTTTTCCTTTAGTATTTTTTTCTTTCATAATAAAAATCTCTCCATTTCTTCTATTTTATCATGGAAAGATTCTATTTACACAAAATTATTTACAGACTCAAAAATAACTTTTCTCTTTTTAATGTACAGGTTCTTAATTGATGTTTACCAAACAGGGTTTATATCATATCCCAAAAATAAGGGTTTTATTAGATACTAGTACCTGTCAAGTACACACTAAATAAAAATATTTATTTTATGAATATTTAAGTCTGTATTGTACAGGTGATAAATATCCAAGTTTCTTTTGAATACGTTCGTTGTTATACCAATGAACGTATTTTTTTATTTCTTCTTCTGCTTCTTTTCTTGTAAGCTTATTAAATTGACAAAGCCACTCATGTTTTAACTGCATAAACCAATTTTCTATTGGACAATTTTCCCAACAATGGCCTTTATGTGACATACTCCTTGTAAATCCTAATGTTTTAGAAAGTTCTATGTATTCATATGCAAAGTAAACTGAACCTTGATCTGTATTTACAATAGAATCTTTAATTGGATTTAAATCTTTATAACTTTCTTTTATTAAATCTATATTGTTGTAATTCGACGTAGAAAATGATACAATTTCAGTGTTGAAGTAATCTTTAATAGCTGACAAGTAAAGAATTCCATCTTTACATTTGATATAGCTTACATCAGAAGAAAATTTTTGTCTTGGTTTTTCTGAATTAAAGTTACATTCAATTAAGTATGGAGCCTTATTCGTAAGGTTCTTTTCTTTTGATTTCATATTAGCTAATCCTTTTTTCGTACGTTTTACTGTCTCTAAACCTAAAATACGTTTATATCGTCGTATTAATTTATGATTTAATACAATTTTTAATTTATTTTCTATATGTTTTTTTAATCTGATTGTTCCATAAATCCCTTTGACATTTTTATGCTCTTCTGATATCACTTCAGCAATTTCTTGTTTATAGTTATTAGCAAATGGTTTTTCTATCTTACACCACTTATAGTAACTTCGTCTATTTACATTTAAAACTCTGCATATTCTAACTATAGGATACTCAAATTTTAATCTATCGATAATTTGATATTTCTCTATTTGTGTTGCTGAGAGCGGATTTCCATCAGAAGAGCATAGGATTTTTTTAATATATCTATATCCTCCAATTCTTGATTATATTTTTTCTTACCACGATTATCTTTTGCTAGAATTCCTTTATCATATTCTTGATTCCATCTGCTTATTGTACCCATACCAGATATTCCATACTTATTGTTTAAATATGAAATGGTTGCTCCATTTTTAAATTCTTTTACTATTTTGATTTTTTGTTCTAAAGTCCATTTCTTATGTTTTCCCATGAAAAAAACACCTCCAAATTCTTTCTAAATAAATTTTACCATATTTTGGTTCTTTTTATTTAGTGTGAACTTTAAAGGTATTATAATCCATATTCACCTTTTTTATTTTTCCACAAGAAATGTTAATAACTCTTCTGGATCTTTTCCATTTACTGCAATATCATAAATTAAATCTATAATTGGAATTGATACTTGAATATCTTTTAATAATTTATAAATTGATTCCAAAGTATAATATCCTTCTACTGTTGTATGTGATAAAAATTCATTTAATTCTTCACGAGATTTTTTTTCTCCTAACATTTTTCCAAAACGGAAGTTTCTACTTTTTACAGAGGTACAAGTTAATAATAAATCTCCGAATCCGGCAAATGATAATACTGTTTGTTTATCACCATAGAAAGCATCAATAATTGCTCTCATATCATGAGTTGCTTCTGTTAATAACATAGCAGTTGTTGAATCATTAGCACCTAGTCCCTCTAACATTCCTGCTGATAGTGCAATTACATTTTTGATAGATCCACATATTTCAGTTCCTATAATGTCTTTTGTAGATCTTAACTTTATATATTTATTGGCCAAAGCTTTTCTAGCTCTTTTTTCTGTTTCTACATTTTGAACAGCTAAAGTTAGTCCAGCTGGCATTTTTGTTACTAAATCAACAGCAAAAGATGGTCCACTAATTACTGCTAAATTTTTAGTATCTAAATATTTTTCTAATATTTGATTAATAAATAATCCTGTTTCCTGCTCTATTCCCTTTGTTGCTATAACGATATGATTATCCTTAATATATGGTTTCATTTCTATAGCTAATGAATCGATAAATGCTGCTGGTATAGCAATTACTAATAAATCCTTATCTTTAATACATTCTTCTACGCTAGTTGTTAATTTTATCTTTTCAGAGATAGAAAAATTAGGAATTAATTTTTCATTTTTTCTTGTTTCTTCTAAATTTTTCTTTTCCTCTTCAAATTTAGTCCACATTGTTATATCACAGTTGTTGTCTATCATAATACTACTTAAAGCCATTCCATAGGCTCCGCAGCCAAATAATCCTACTTTCATAAAAAATCCTTTCTTAACTGATGGTTGGTGTATATGTTGTTGGCATGATTTGAACGAAAGTGTTACCATCGTTAATTTCTACTTTACTTCCATCACTGTACTTATATATAGTTTTATCACTTCTTGATGATTTTGTCCAGTAAATTGGAATAGCATAACCATTAGTAATGTAGTAACCATTTCCACTTCCTGTTGTATCTAAGTCTTGTCTTCCTTCACTATCCAATTGAGAATTTGTTACTTGTTGTATAATGACATTTTTATAATATAGTTGTTGCCCTGATACTTTATCAATATGAGGTGTATCATTCATATATCTTAAATATACTTTTCTTTCGACATCATAAGTATAACTTCTAGTTTGATAATAAGAATATGGTATTACTACCGAATTGGCTGTTAATAATCCTTCTCTTGTTACAGGTACTTTCTCTTTTTTTCCTGTTTCTGGATTTACTTGAGTTGTTGTTGAAATTGGTTCGTTTAAATTGACTTCATCGGTTGTATAATTTAATAATTTCCAACTTGTAGTTGTAGTGTTGTAATTTTTTTGTTTGGCATAGGCATATATTTTTTCAGTAGATGTAAATACGTTGTGAGGGGCAGCAATCGATTGATCTCTCCAAAATGGGTAATCATCATATAAACCATTAATATTATTAACTCCTAATGTTCTTATATCATTTTGGGCATATGTACTCCAACCATAATGAGCATAAATTGCATCACTTTCTAATGCATAATCTAGGAAATAGTGTCTAGAACTACGTACAGGTCCAATTAAAGATATATCTTTATCTTTGAATACAGCCATAATTCTAGTAAGACCACCTTCTACAATAATTTCATAATTAATATATGACTCTTGAAGACCGGCATGTCTCCCATTTCCAATGTTATTATCAATCATTACAGCAATCGGTCTTTGATTACTATTTTCATCTATGATGGTTAATTCTTTTTCTTCTACTTCAGGTTCTTTCTTTTCTTTTTTCTTTGATTCTTCCTTATTTATGTATGTCATATAAGTATAGCCTAGCATTCCTAATATGATTATAAAAAATATTATCCCAACAATAATATTTTTTTTTATCTTTTTTTTCTCCATTCGCAACACTCCTTTATAGCTTTATTTTATCATACTTTTTTATGTTATTTATGCAATTTATAATTTCAAAATATTTTTTTCGACAACTTATGTCAAGCTTTTTTTATATTTTATTTTTATATAATTAAATTGTCATGATACTTAGCTTTGTGGAATTTCTAAAAGCTTTAATGCAGAAAGTCCAACATTCTTAAAATATAAGAATTTTCTGAAACATTAATTAGTTATTTATCATTTTGGGAGATATTACTCCTATGAACTTATCTTCTAAACAAAATAATGATTTAATGTATGAAAATACTCCTGCTATTATTTTACATTAACAAATAATTGCTGATGGTATTATTTTATCACTTACTAAATATCAACCCTATTTAGCTAACGACAGTAAAGATGTTAATGTTACTTCTAATCAAAATACCCATGAATAAGTAATGATAATCATTATTTTTTAATAATCAAATATAATGTGCTCCATCTTTTTATCAAGATTTATCATTTGAAGTTATTAGATAAATCTACTATTCAAAAAAATCCCATATGGCATTTTTTATTGTACTTTTACTAAACTGTGGTATAATATTTCAATCTTAAGGAGGTCATATATTGAAAAGATTATTATTAGAATTTTTAGGTAGTTTGGGATATTTATTATTTGGATCTATTATTGAGTTATTTACAATTTATTATTTAAATATTTCATTTATGCCTTTTAAGTTTTTTATTATTGCTTTTGGATTTGCTATTTCCTTTGGAGTAATTTATAGTCTATGTAATTTATTTTGTGAGATTGATATTAATGTGCTTTTTACTTTTGTTAAATGGTTAAAAAATAATATTTCATTTTACAAAATGGTTTCTACTATATTTATGCAAGTACTTGGTGCAGTTGAAGCTGGATTACTTATTCTTTTGTTTTTGCCGTCACTTATAGATGGATTAGTAATTGGTGTTGGTGACCATATTTTATTCTCAACTGATTTTAATACTATTATTTTAACTCAATTTGTAGTTTCTTTTATTTTTACAATTATCTATTTTGTTATAAAAGAGAAAACTCAATCTAAAAAAGTATGTGGATTGATATTAGGGATCTGTTTGTTCATATTGCTTTTTATTTCTATTCCATTTACTGGTGGGAGTGTAAATCCTGCTCGTGGTTTTGTTTCTAATCTATTTGTCAATCTTGACACATTATGTCAATTAGGTTTTTATCTGTGTTCTTCTTTGGCTGGAGCACTATTTTCTACTATTATTTATCATACATTATTTTATCATCATAATAATGTATGTTGACAACATTTTTTGTAAATTGATGTTTCTATTTATGTCGAATTTTATATCAATCATGTCTAATCAATGTATATAAATTCCTTACTTTGTATTATAATATATCCTTTTAAATCATTTATCTTTTTAAAGTGTATATTTGTAAATGATGTGAAACGAAACTTTTAAGAAAATGACTCAATTTATATGAGTTGTTTTTTTGTTGTTAGAAATAATAGAATTTATAAATAATTTTTTGTCAATGTATACGAAGTAGATATATTTTACATTGATAAAAAATCACTTTATTAATTACAATTTTGTTTTAGCAAATTAATTAAATATATCCTTTGTTCTTTAGGTGTTTTATAATTTAATACTGCCATAGGTATGTTGTTTGATCTTTTTAAATATAGTTTTGCTTGATATCTTAAATCTTCTAATGAATAAAATTTTTGATTATTGTAAAATCTTTCATTGTCATTTCTATGATTTCTTTCTACTTTACCATTATGTCTAGGTGTTCTAGGCCTTATTTTATGATGATATATATTTTCTTTTATACATTAATTATCTAAAGGATGTATCTTTTTCATTTTCTCTTGATTCCACGTAAATTCTATTCCATTATCTGTTTGAATTTCCTTGGGTTTATATTCATAATATAAGAAACAACGATGAACAAAATCTACTGTATCCATAGGAGTATGAGAATCATAATGATAAATAAATCTTTTTCTAGACGCTTCATCAATACAAGTATATTGATAAAATTTTTTATCAACTGGAAAATTATCACATTTACATTCATTAGGAACAAATTTAACATCAATTTGCCATTTAATACCTAATTCTTTAGGGGTATCATAATGTTTAGGAATATATTTGGAAGTGTTTTTGACGTTTATTTTGTTATAATAGCCAATTCTTTTTAAAACACGATATAAACTACCGGGATGTCTAGAATAACCTTTGTTTAATTTTAATTTATACCATAATTCGCATAAAGTAATATGAGCATTTCTTCTAATATAATTATAAATCCATTTTAATTCTAAATCAGTATGGGAATTAGGATGCTTAGATAAAGGCTTGTGAGATTTATCTATTAAAGACTCTTTAGTACCATAAAACTTTCTATTCCAACGAGATAAAGAAGATTTACTAATATGATATTTACGACAAACATAGTTAGAAGAATTACCATTTCTATATGCAGATACAGCATAATATTTAGTGTTTAAATCATGTGGCAAATATCTAACGTTTTGTGATATAATGTTCATAAGTGATTCAGTCCTTTCTTATATTTGTTTTTTGTACAACTCAATTATAAGACTTGAATCACTTTTTTTCTATATTGGTGGTGTCACATCAATTGTAACTCTACACCTTTTAAATCATTTATCTTTTTAAAGGTAATTGACAAAGACTTTATTTTCACTTATAATTTAAAGTGTTCTTTTATCAATGAACTACTTTAAATTTATAGGGGATTAGTTAAATGGTATAATAATGGTCTCCAAAACCACTGTTGGGAGTTCGATTCTCTCATCCCCTGCCATTTAGAATTATAAGCAGCAGTGGTGCTGCTTTTTTTGTTGATATGCAGGTGA
>CALVKI010000053.1 GCA_944332635.1 uncultured Bacilli bacterium | reverse complement strand
TCCAATCAAAACTCTATTAATAATTTGTTCTTTTTGATATGGAGTATAATATTTATTTTTATCTTTTCTAAGTATATCAAAGCCATGCTTATCTATTAATCTTACTAAATACATGACAACACAGTCTCGTATTTGATATTCACTGGCAATAGATTTTCTTGATTGTCCATTTTTCTTTTTATAGTATATATCAATTTTATCTTCATAACTTAATTTACTCATACAAAAACCTCGTTTCTATGTCCAAGAAACGGGGTTCATATCATTAATGTTTACTTTTTTTATGATAAAATGGATAGAAGAGGTGATAATATGAAAAAAGAAAATTTTATCGTTGAGTGTGTAGATAGTCTCCCTTATATTAATGATCTAAAGTTAAAACTAAAACAAGAATCTGATAGAATACTAAGTTTTTTTGAACTACAAGAATTAAAAAAAGCAAAGATAATAAAAATATGGACAAATAAAGAAGAATATCAACAATATTTAGAACCTTATGTAGATACATATTATGATTGGATGTGTGCAGATACTTATGATGGTAATATTAATTTATTATCAATAGAAGAATGTAAAAAAACTGAAACTCACAAGAATATGACATTAAAAGAAATGTTAGAAAATATTACTCATGAATTTGTACATGCATGTCAACAAGAAATAAATAAAGATTCTAAAAACGTAGAATGGTTTTGGGAAGCATTAGCAACCAACTTAGCGAATCCCTTTGATCATGTAGCTAGTATGCAATGTGAAGATGAAGAGTTAATCAATGATTTTAATGCCACTCCTTTCGCATATGAGATATGTTATACAATAGGTAAATATTTACTAGAAAACTATTCAAAAGAACAGATTTTAGAATATGTAAAACAACCAGAAAAACTAAGACAAGAAGCTAAAGCAATTTTTGCAGCAGAAAAAATCTGGTTTAATAAACAATATTTACCACTATCTAAAATAATAGAAAATAAAGATTTTGTAATTTATGGACCAAGTGACATTTCAGTAATTTCTAAAGATATATTGGATTTAATAACAAATAAAAAAGAAAAAATCCTACAAAAATTTAAATTAGATTCTTTTAGAAAAATACAAATAAATTTATTTGATAATCAAGATATCTTTGTAAAATTCATAAAAAGTTTAAGATGGAAAGAAACGCCAATACCACAATATTGTAAAGGAACATATGATAATTATATGGTTAATTACTGTATAACAGATATGGATGTTAAATTAAAAATCAGTACTTTAAGTAGTAAAATTATTCATGAATGTATCCATATTATTTATAACAGTTTATCAGATCAAAGAATTATATGGCTAGATGAAGGCTTAGCAATGAATCTATCTGGAGAAATGAATGATCTATTAGATAAGAAAAAATTGGTAAACTTAATTGAGATAAAAATAAAGCCAATGAGATTACCAAAAGACTTAAATGATTTAATCCATGGTAACAAGTTTGTAAATGATGACTACGACGGATATTTATTATCTTATTTATCTGTTAGATATTTATTAGAAACAAAAACAGAAGAAGAAATATTACAATTAATAAAATTTAGTGAAAAAGCAAAAGAATTAGGACCAGAGATATTATCTAAGACGATAAATTACTATCAACTATAAAATAACACTATCAGTAAAATAAGGATTCATAAAAGAAGCTAAAAATGTAGCTTTTTTTATTTTGTAAATTCAGTTATAATAAAGATAAAATATAATAAAACTAGTAAAGCAAAAGACTAAGAAGATTGCTATATTAATCTATGTTATAAAGTAAGAAGGTAAGAAGATGTTAGAAACTATAACAACAAAAATACAATATAATGCCATAGTAATATTATCATATTTCTTTATTTGTTTAGTGATTTTAATATTAAATAAACTAGTACAAGGAAAATTAGTAAATAATCTATTTTCAGCAGGAAGAAATGATTCTATATTAAACCCATTAACTTATTTTAAATTAATATCCCACTCATTAGGACATAGTAGTTGGGATCACTTATACAATAATTTTTTAAAGATATTATTAATTGGTCCATTGATAGAAGAAAAATATGGTTCTTTGAATCTTTTAATAATGATGATATTAACTTCTTTAGTAATAGGAATCATCAACCGAATATTTAGTAAAAATAGAATTCTTGGTGCTAGTGGAATAGCATATATGTTAATAGTATTATGTTCCTTTGTGAATATAGAATCTGGAAAAATCCCTATTACTGTAGTATTAATTATTTTATTTTTTGTAGTAGATGAAATTATAAATCTTCTAAAAAGAAAAAAAGACGGTATATCTCATCTTGGACATGTAGCAGGAGCAGTCTGTGGAATACTATTGGGTATATTTAGTATGGATGGAATAAATATAATTAAATAAAAAGTGGTTAGAAAAAATCTAATCATCTTTTTTATTTAAAGTATTTTCCAACTCATCAAAAAATCTTGAGGCTACCTTTGAAAACATCTGCTGTTTCTTCCACATAATATAAAGATTTATTTCAATTGAAGGCTTCAAAGGTAAGAAACACAAGTTATTATTACCATTGATATTAATTAATTTATCAATTGCAATAGCATATCCCATTCCTTCAGAAACCATGAGCCCAGCATTAAAAATCAAACTATAAGTTGCAACTACATGTAAATCTGGCAGTTGCTTTCCAAACCATCTCATAAGCAAAGAATCTTCACATAATTGACGAGATAAAATTAAGGGAACATTTAATAAATCCTCTTTTGTTACATAACCTTTTTTTGCTAAAGAGGAATCTTTTCTTGCTACAACCCCTAAAACTTCTTTTCTTGGCAAAAGCAGATAATTATAGTCAGTTTTATCTATAGGATCAACAAAAATCCCAAAATCTATTAAGCCACGTTCTAAGTCTTCTAAGACATTTTGTTTATCACCACTAGAAATATGAAAGCGAATATTTGGATATGTATGCTGAACATTCATCATCATTTGAATGACAGTTCGCAATCCTTCAGTTTCTGCACATCCAATCGCAATATCTCCTCCAATAAGAGTATCAGAATATTTAATATCAGTGATAGTTTTATCAGATAAAGAAACAATTTCTTCGGCACGTTTGCGTAGTAAAAGACCATCTTCTGTTAAGGTAATATTTTTACTACCACGAATGAATAATTGTTTTCCCAATTCTTCTTCTAATTCCTTTAATTGACGTGATAGAGTTGGTTGCGTAATATGTAATGTTATTGCCGCATTAGTAATGCTTTTTTCTCTAGCAACAGCTAAAAAATACTTTAAAACTCGAATTTCCATAACATCACCACTTTTATTATAACATATCATTATGCTTAAAAAGCATAACAAAACATACAATATAAGTATTTGTTATTATTAATAAATAACTTTATAATTAAGTTAAAAATAATATTAATTAAAAAGGAAAAAAATGAAAAAGATAATAATTATATTAATAACAGTAATATTAATAATTAGTTATATCACCATAATAAAGAAAGACAATTTGAATGTAAACAAAGGAAGTGATAATAATATGACAGAAAGCATGACAGCAACAATCAATGATAAAGAATTTAATATAATATTAGAAGATAATAAAACAGTAAAAGAACTGATGAAAATGTTACCTCTAGAAGTACTTATGAATGAATTAAATGGCAATGAAAAATATTACTATTTAGAAAAAACACTTCCAACAGATTCTAAAAGAGTAGAAAAAATACAAACTGGAGATGTTATGTTATTTGGAAATAATTATTTGGTCATATTTTATGAATCATTCAAAACTTCCTATTCATATACAAGAATAGGAAGGATAGAAAATATAAAAGATTTAAAAAATAGTCTAGGAAAATATGATGTGATAGTAAAATTAGAAAGGAATGAAAAATAAAATGAAAGAAGAAAAATTAACATTAACAGAGGAATGGGATAAGACATTTCCGAAAAGTAAGAAAGTAAATCACAGAAAAATAACCTTTCATAACCGTTATGGAATTACACTAGTAGCTGACTTATATGAACCAAAAGATTATATAGGAAAATTAAGTGCCATTGCTATTGCTGGACCTTTCGGAGCAGTAAAAGAACAATCATCTGGGCTATATGCTCAAGAACTAGCAGAAAGAGGTTTTTTGACAATTGCTTTTGACCCATCTTTTACTGGAGAAAGTGGTGGATATCCAAGATATATGGCATCTCCTGATATTAATACAGAAGATTTTCAAGCAGCAGTAGATTTTTTGTCAGTACAAGAAAATGTAGATTCTGAGAAAATAGGAATTCTTGGTATTTGTGGTTGGGGAGGTCTAGCGTTAAATACTACTGCACTAGATACCAGAATCAAAGCAACAGTTGTATCAACAATGTATGATATGAGTCGTATAACTGCAAAGGGCTATTTTGATAAGCAGGATTCTGAAGAAGAAAGATATAATCAAAAAGTAGCTTTAAATATTCAAAGAATTGAAGATTATAAAACAAGTGAATATAGATTAGGTGGTGGAGTTGTGGATCCATTACCAGAAGATGCTCCATCTTTTGTTAAAGATTATTATGATTATTATAAAACAAAAAGGGGTTATCATAAGCGTAGCTTAAATTCAAATGGAGGTTGGAATGTAACAGGAACTATGTCATTTCTAAATCAACCAATTTTATGTTACTCAAACGAAATCAGAAATGCAGTGCTAATAATCCATGGAGAAGAAGCCCATTCATTATACATGGGACAAGATGCATACAACAATATGATAAAAGATAGTAACTATATAGATAATAAAGAACTAATGATAATTCCTAATGCTGTTCATACAGACTTATATGATAACAAGGATAAAATTCCCTTCAAAAAAATTGAAACATTTTTTAAAGAATATTTAAAATAAAATAGTAAACACAATACATTTACTATTTTTTTTATTAAATTTAAGTTATAATAAAAATATAAATAACAAGTTATAAAGGTGATAAAATGTATAGAAGTACCATGACTTCACCAATAGGAAAACTTACTTTAATAAGTGATGGAGAATATTTAAATGGTTTATTTATAGAAAATCAAAAATATTTTTTAGCAAATATTCGAAGTGAATTAGTGGAAAAAGATAATCTTGATGTATTTATTAAAACAAAAAAGTGGTTAGATGAATATTTTTCAGGGAAAAATCCCTTACCATCCAATTTAAAATTAAAAGCAAAAGGAACCTTGTTCCAAGAAACAGTTTGGCAAGAACTTTTAAATATTCCTTATGGAAAGACTACAACGTATAAAGAATTAGGGAAGATTGTTGCAAATAAGTTAAATAGAAAGAATTCATCAGCTCAAGCAATTGGTAATGCTATAAGTCATAATCCTATATCTATTATTATCCCTTGTCACAGAGTAATAGGCACTAATGGTGAGTTAATAGGATATGCTGGAGGAATAGATAAGAAAAAATATTTATTAGAATTAGAAAGGAAAACAAAAAGTGAAAAAATATAAAAAAATAGTGCTAATAATTATTATGGTTATAGTAATAATAGGAGTCATCATTACTATTAGCTATAACTTGTGTTTTAAAAACAATATACCAGCTAATTATATAGCTGTATTTCATGGTGGTAGTGGTGAACAAACTTATTCAACTTATATTTATAAAATAAATAATAATCAAGCTAACAGTGGTTTTAAATATATTAATACTACAAACAACACTACTTATTGGGGAAGCAGCAAACGAGATATTAAAGTAACTAGTAAAGGAACAGTTCAGTGGACTGATGATGTCTTTACGATTGCTAAAAAGAATAATGCATATTCATATGTAAATTTACCAAATGACAAAAAATCTTATACCATAGAAGAATTTCAGAGCATGTTTTTAATGAATTAATATTAGGAGGATTTATGATTGATAAAGTAGGAGGAGTAATTTTACAAGATAAAAAAATATTAGTTCAACGAAAGAAAAACAACCGTGAAGAATGTATTATTCCTGGAGGGAAAAGAGAGAGGAATGAAACTGATTTTGAAACATTAAAAAGAGAACTAGAAGAAGAATTGGATATTTTACTAGAAGATAGTGAATATTTAGGGACTTATTACGATGCAGCAGTGTTTTCTAATAAACCAATTAAAGTAGCAACATATTTAACTAAAACTAGCGGTAGGATAAGGTGTAAAAATGAAATCAAAGAAGCAATTTGGATAGATAGAAACTATAAAGAGCAAGGAATTAAACTAGGTAGTATTTTAGAAAAATACGTAATACCAGAATTAATAAAAAGAAATTTAATGTAAGAAGGAGTAAAAATGAGCAGTAAAAAAATAATAATATTAGCAATATTATTTATATTTGGTATAGTTTTAGTAATAGGTGGAATATTCCTAGTTTTATTAAGTGATACAGGCAATAAAATATCACTTGATAAGTTTATAAAGACAGTAGAACAAAATGGGTGTACAATAAATGATAAACAAGAAAATTTAACAGGAAACATCAAAAATCAAGCCATCAGTATGGACTATGGTTGTCCATATTATGTTTCATATATAGAATTTGATAATGACAGTTATCAGAAAGAATACATAGAAACAAATATAAATAAAATAGAGTCTAGTAACGGAAACTCTACTACAACAGTAAGTATTAATGTAAATGATTATATATATTATAGTTCTTTGGGTAAGAATTATGATTTAGTTTTACAAAAAGGAAATATGGTTGTATTAGGTATGGCATCAAAGAATAATAAAGGCAAGTTAAATGGATTAATAGATGAATTAGATGTTAAAGCACAAATATCACTAGAATATGCTTGGGTGTCAATATTAGGATTAATTATATTAATGATATCGGTTATTATGATAGTAATAGATTTAGTAAAGCATCCAAAAAAGAAGACAGCACAATAAAAAGGTCATAAGACCTTTTTTAGTTTGCAAATTTAATAACCAATATACCATCCACTATCATACTATCGGGATAAGACTTCATCTTCTTAAATTTAGAACTATCTAATATCTGGTTATACTGTTCTTCGTTTACAAAAGAAATAGAATAACCAACATAATATTTCATAAATCTTTCCCAACCATTTTTTAAATTAGAATATTCTTCCCAAAATAAAGGGTAGTTGCTGACAAAACCATAAGTAAAAGAACTAATATCCAAATTACTTTCTTGAAGATTTCCAACAATCATTAATTGGTGACAATTAGTTTCTATCATTTCGTCTTTAATATTACTGGCCACTTCGTAAGTCTTACGATACGTATTATCTAAAGTTTGATATGTTGCTTGATCTTGAATAATATATCCCCGAACAATAAGAATAAGTATACTACAACCTAAAATAGTTAATATTTTATTATCACTTGTAAGATACCCAAAGAAAATAATAAATAATAAATAACCACTACTCATTAATAACTGTAACGAAGTATCAGGAAGAATAATACTAATAATATTAACACAAAGAGGTAAACAAATAATTAAGAAAGCTAAAAGTAAATTTTGTTTCCATGATAATTTATTCTTTATTGCAGAAAGAATAATACTTATTAAACTAATTCCTAAAAAGAAAATATTATAAATATTAATTGATAAATTACTATTATTAACTATCTTATCTGAAAAATAATATTGATAAAAACTTAAATAACAATCTATTATTCTTTTTGGTGTATCTAACATAGTAGAAAGACTAAAAGAATTAGCTCCACGATAACTACTCATATCAACTTGAAAAATAAGTAGCGAAATCTTCATAAGAATAAAGTAAAAAATAGTTCCTAAAAGAGTAATTAATAATGGAATCAATAAATCATTCCATGAAAAAGTTTGTTCAAAAATTTTCTTTATTGAGTATAAAACCATTAAAGTAACAGGAACCGCAAGATATGCTTGATATAAACTTAAAGAAGTACAAATAAGAAAAATAGGAAGAATATATTTAATAATCTTATTCTTACTTTTAGCTAGTAAATAAATACTTAATACACCACATAAGAAAGCAAAAGAATAAGGTAGTGCACAATAATGAAAAAGTAAGGTAGCAGAAACAATAGGACTACTACTGATTACTAATAAACTAATGGTTTGTATAACCTTACTTTTAATATTAAATAAATCTAAAAGTAAAATACTACTAATTCCAAATAAGACAATCGAAAGAAAAATTTCTAACTCTTTAAACACCATAAAACCTTTTAAAAGTCCAAAAATATATAAACCAAATCTCCCTAAAGAAATTTCCCAACTATAACCATCATAATAATTAGCATTTAATAAAACATCAGCCGTTAAAATATCTTTTGTAAATAACGATAGATGAATTAATATACTAGAAATAATAAAAAAGAGAAGTATAAATCTATATTTTTCTATAAAACTATTTAATTTTTTCATATTATCACCATCAACATTTTAACATAACTAATAAACATAATACAAATTATGGTATAATCAAAAGAGAAAATATAGAAGGAGTAAGTATGAAAGAAATATTAAAGATCAGTCATTTAACCAAATATTATGATAAAACTCTAGCTGTAAATGATTTATCTTTATCGTTAGAAGAAGGAGAAATATTTGGTTTTATTGGACCAAACGGTGCAGGTAAATCAACAACTATTCGAGCAATTATGAATTTAATTACGAAGACTAAAGGTAAAATCTATTTAAATGGTGAAATACTAGATAAAAATAATATAAATCAAAAAGAATTAATTGGTTGTCTGCCTAGTGAAGTACATTTGTATGATGATTTAACTGTGAAAGAAATGTTAGATTATCATGAATCATTCTATAAGAAAAATCTTACTAAACGAAGAAAAGAATTAGTAACTAGACTACAAATTGATGAGGCTAAAAAAATAGAAGACTTATCACTTGGTAATTTAAAAAAAGTAGGGATTGTTTTAGCCTTAATGCACGAACCAAAGCTATTAATACTAGATGAGGCAACAAGTGGACTAGATCCGGTGATTCAAGAAGAATTTTATAACTTGTTAAAAGAAGAAAAGCAAAAAAAGACTACCATTTTTTATTCTACTCATATCTTAAGTGAAATATCTAAAATATGTGATCGCGTAGGCATGATAAAAAATGGAACTCTAATAAAAATAGAAGAAGTTGCTGAACTTCAAAAAAAAGAATTATCTTTTATTACTATTACTTCATCAAATATAGATCAAATCGTAGAAGAATTAAAGATTAAACCAATAGTAAAAACTAAAGATACCATAAAGTTTAAAAATGTAATAGAAATAAATGAATTATTAAAAATTCTTTCTAAAATAAAGATAGACAAACTTCTAATAGAACCAGCAACCATAGAAGATATATTTTTACATTATTATAAGTAGGTGATAAGATGTTAAAAAGAGAGTTAAAAGTAAATTTTAAAAGTTTTATAATCTGGTTATTAGTATTAATAAGTTTATTTTTAGTTATATTTTTAATTTATCCATCTATTGTAAATGGTGATACTATGAAATCTTTAGATGATTTAATGAAGATTTTTCCAAAAGAAATACTAGCGGCTTTTAATATGGATATATCATCTATTAGTAGTGCTTTTGGTTGGTATAAAACAGAGGGCTTTATTTTTATTTTATTAGCGACAGCTTGTTACAGTGGAATATTAGGATCTAATATCTTACTAAAAGAAGAAAATGATAAAACTATTGAGTATTTAAATTCACTACCAGTAAGTAGAGAAAAAATAGTAATAACCAAAATAATTAGTGGACTGATCTATATAATTCTTTTGATATTAGGAATAGGTTTATTTAATTATATTGGTCTAACAATAAGTGGAGATATTGATAATAAATTATTTCTTTTGTTAAGTATAATACCATTATTTCCATCTCTTGTTGTATATTTTCTATGTTTTGCCTTATCAACATTTGCTAAAAAAACAAGAAAAATGTTAGGACCAACATTTGCTATTGTATTTATAAGTTACATATTATATATGTTTTCTAGTATTGCAGAAGAAGTTGAATTTCTAAAGTATTTTTCTATTTTTACTTTAGCAGATAGCCGTAATGTCATACAGTATATAAAAATAGAACCAATTACAGTAGTTATAACAACATTGCTATCAATTGTGTTAATAGGAATATCTATTATTAGATATCATAAAAAAGAATTAGTATAAAAAGAAATCATAGGTACCTGATATGATTTCTTTTTTTGTCTATTTATATAATATGATAGGAGGTGAAATAATGTTAAAAGGAATTGATATTTCTAGATATCAAAATGGAATAAATATCAGTAATTTAGATATAGATTTTGTAATAGTAAAGATAACCGAAGGAGTTGGTTATTCTGATCCTAATTATCAAGAATTTTTAAATCAAGCACTTAAAAGTAATAAAAAAATAGGACTATATCATTATGCAAGACCAGATTTAAATAATACTCCAGAAGATGAAGCTACATGGTTTGTATCAAAAGCAAAAGACTATATCAAACAAGCAATATTAGTACTAGATTGGGAAGTAGATACCAATAAAACAGACTGGGCATATAATTTTTTAAAAACTGTATATGAAAAAACTAGAGTAAAACCAATTATTTATATGAGTGCATATCCTGCAAATACATATGATTGGTCTAGAGTAGTAAGCGGTGATTTTGGACTTTGGATAGCAAGTTATGGTGCTAATACAGGAGCTCCAGGGACACCACCAACTAATAAATACTGGCCGTTTTATATCTTATGGCAATATACTTCAAAAGGATATATTAATGGTTATTCTAAAAATTTAGACTTAAATTATTTTTACGGAGATAAAAATATATGGGATAAATATGCAAATCCAGTAGGAGAAGTCATACCACCATCAAAAAAATATGAAGTAGGAGATGTAGTAACATTCAACTATTTATATAAAAATAGTTATGCCCAAGGAAAAGTGTCCTCACTAGTACACAGCGGAACAATAACGAAAGTTATAAACGATAGACCTGCCCCATACTTAATCAATAGAGGAACAGGTTGGCTTTCTGATGATTTAATATTAACTGCTACAACAGATGAATTTACAATAGGCACAAAAGTAAAAACAACTAAAAAAGGAAATGCTTCATCAGATGGAACAAGTAATACTGCTAAAAAAGGAATTATAGGAACTATTACTAGAATAATACCAAATGCTAAATACCCATATTTAGTATCAACAGCAGTTCCAATGGGATGGTATAAACAAGATTCTTTAGAAAAAATATAAAATTCTTGAAATTTAATAATATAGCATATATACTTTAACTATAATAAGAGAGGTTAGAGTATGAAGAAAAATATTGTAATAACAATTCTAATAATTGCATTAGTAGGGGTAGTGGGATATATTGGATATGATAAGTTTTTTCTTTCAAAGAAATCAGTAAAAATAGATGAGAAACAAGAAGAACAAATAGAAGAACCAAAAGAAGAAGTTTTAGAAACAACCGATGAAACAGTATTAACTGCAATAGATAAAATCGACTCAGCGTGGGGATATTATTGTGGTACAGATTCGGTATATATGACAACAAAAAAAGTAACAACAGCTGATATTTCTAATGATTTTGCATATGTGACAGTGATGAATAAACTAGCAACAGATACTAATTCACCTGTACAAGCATCAATATTGGACCAAGCTATAGATGAAACTTTTGGAAAAAATTATCAATTTCAACATCAAACCTATAGAAGTTGTCCAATGTATTCATATGATGAGGCAAGTGGATATTATAATTTTACTGGAGCAGAGTGTGGAGGTACTTGTGGACCAACTAATATTAAAAGAATAGTAAAAGCAATCAAAAAAGAACAAATATTAGAAATTTATATAAGAATTATCTTTTCTAATCCAGAAATAGCAGAAGGTGATAGATATTCTTATTGTAAAGATTCTAATCTAGAACAAATAGTTGGATATCTATCATATGAAGATAGAATATATAATGAAGACCAAGTTACTGATTTAGTATCTAAGGGAAGTTTATATAAATTTACATTTAAACTAGAAGATGGTAATTATGTTTTTGCTTCTTCGGAGTTACAGTAAGCCTATATTTTATAGGCTTTTTTAATGTTATAATAAAAAAAGAGGTGAGAAAGTTGATACTGATGATAAGTGGTAGAACTGATATTGTAGCATTTTACACTCCCTGGCTAATAAATAGATATCAAGAAGGATATGTAGATGTAAGAAACCCATTTAATAACAAAATGATTAGCAGAATTAATTTTACTGATGTTGAAGCAATCATGTTTTGTACCAAAAATCCAAAACCAATCCTCCCATATTTAAAAAATATAAAAAAACCTAAATTATTTCACATAACTTTAACACCATACTTAAAGGAGATAGAACCAAACTTACCATCAAAAAAAGAAATCATCAATTCTATCAAAGAAGTGAGTAAAATAGTTGGAAAAGAATTTACATATGTACGATATGATCCAATATTTATTAATAATAAATATACGATTGATTATCATATAAAAATGTTTGATAGAATGTGTCAAGAATTACAAGGATATATTGAGCATATTATTATTTCTTTTTTAGATGATTATAAAAATGTAAGAAAAAATATAAAAATTATTAATCCTAAATCTTTAACAAAAGAAGATTATAAGAAAATAGGAGAAAGTTTTTCTAGTATTGCTACAAAAAATAACATGACGGTCCAAACTTGTTATGAAAAAGAGAGCTTATTAGAATATGGGTTTATAAAAGGAGAATGCTTATCCCACGAAATAGCTTGGAAACTAACAGGAAAAACAAATTTTAAAAAATGGAAGGCAAGACATTGTAATTGTGTAGAAATGGTAGATATAGGAGCATATAATACTTGTAGTCACTACTGTAAATATTGTTATGCTAACTATGATGAAAAAGAAGTACAAAAGAATAAAAAAATGCACAATCCAACTGCATCATTACTAATCGGTGATATAGAAAAAGGTGATATTCTTAAAAAGAAAAAATAAAGCTTGAAAAAAAATATTTTTTTGTTAAAATATAGGTGGTGATGAAAATGTCAGAAGAAGATATAAAAGAAGAACTAGCTAAGGCTGCTGGAAACAACCTAATAGAAGGGCATAAAATTTCGGATGCAGAAAGAATGTTAATATGTAAAACTTATCAAAGACATCAAGGTAGTAATGATGAAAAAGCACTTGCTTCTTTATTATATGGTTTGACAGTAGGTGGAAAAGATATAAATATAGAAGGAGAAAAGTCTTATGGCAAATTTCAAAAGTAGATTTGATGAAGCAACGAATGATCAATCTAAATATTGTTATCCGGGTAAAGATGTCTTAATTAACAATCTAGGAATAGAAAGTCAAGAAGAGTTGGATGTTGCTGAAAGAAGAATAACAACTTATATGTTGATGAATTTACAAGCTAGACCATTACCTGCACCAAAAAATTTTTTTACTCCAGAATACTATATTAGTTTGCATGAAACGATATTTGAAAGCATCTATCCGTTTGCTGGAAAAACTAGAAGTGAAAATATCACAAAGGGAAATACTCCATTTTGTAGACCAGAATATATTGATTCATATATGCGCGAGACTTTAGATAATTTGCGTAAGAAATTAGTAAACATAAAAGATAAAGAAGATATTTTAGATTGGCTAGCATATGGATATGGGGAATTAAACATTATTCACCCATTTAGAGAAGGAAACGGCCGTGTTGCTAGGGAATATTTAAGACAAGCAGTAGAAATGATGAACCAACACTTAGGTTTTAATTATGAATTAAATTTATCATCTGTAACCGAAAAAGATAGTGCTGCTTTTATGAATGCTTCTATTTTTAGTGCAATGACAGGAGATAATTCTAAATTAAAAGATTTTTTTAGAACTACATTACATGAAAAAACCGATGTAAATTTAGCGAAAAAAGAAAGATAATTCTTTCTTTTTTTTTGAATTTGTTGTAAAATGAATTTGTTACCGATATTGCCCTATAGCCAAGCGGTAAGGCAGTGCGCTCTGACCGCACGATGCGTTAGTTCGAATCTAACTAGGGCAACCAAATAAAAATAACCTTTGAATAATCAAAGGTTTTTTTGTTGGGGTAATATATTTATAATCTTTCTTTCTTTTATAAAAACATATAATAATATGACTTATAAATAAGAAAGGAAGAATACAACATGAAAAAAAATAAAAAATATATAGGAAAAGATGGAATAGAATTTTTTATGTGTCCATTTACAGACATGTATATAACAGCAGGTGTACAAGGGAATGGAAATAAACTACATTTAGGAACCATGGCAAATGATATTAGAGGGTTACAATCAGGAATAAGATATGATTATTATGCACCATGCAAAATGAAATGTTTAAGAATATATCCAGAAAGTGGACAGTCAATGTGGCAATCAGTGAATAAGGTTAGGTTTGCAAATGGAAGAGTAGATTATGCAACAATTATGATAGCACACGATGATAGTCTAAATTGCTATGTAGGACAAATAATTGAACAAGGGAGTAAGTGGGCAAATATGGGAACAAAAGGAAATGCAACAGGTGTTCATTGCCATATTCAAATATCCCAAAGTAAAGATACCACTTGGAAGAAGAATAGTTATGGTAATTATTGTTTCAATAATGAATATGATACAGATGAATGCTATTTTGTCGATGATACTAATATCATTAATGGACTAGGAGGAAACTGGAAGAAAACAACGGATATAAAAATAGAAACTCCCCCAATAATTTCAGACAACAAAAAAGTAGATCAAATTTTATATAAAGGTAGCAAAGTAAAATTCAATGGTATTTTTAAAGTAGATGTTATAAAAAGTCCAATTACTAGCAATTTATTTGGTTGTACTAAAATGACAGGATGCAAATATCAAGACTATAAAGCAGAAAAAGCAAAAGATTATCATTGGATACCAACTAAACCATTTATAGAATGCGACAAAAATGGAATTGTAACTAAAGATCAAAAATTGACAGGAGGTACTAGTTATGTAAAAAATGATACAGTATATACAGTAGAAGAAGTAGATAGTAAAACAAACTCTGCAAAATTAAATATAAACGGAAAAACAGTCTGGGTATTTTCAAACTGTCTATATGAAATTTCTAATTCATAATAAATAGAAGTGGAGGTGTTTTATGAAAAGTGCTTGGACAAATTTAAAACCATTTATAACTGTCATAATGACTTTAGCGTTAGTTATATTACTTTTTGTACCATTTACTATAAATAAAGAAGTATTAATGTTATTTAGTACCTCTTATGGAGCAATAATTACTTATTTTTTTACAGAACATAAAGAATAAAATAAGCCCTTGCAAAAGTTCTTTTTCTTGATTTTTATAGTAAATTAGTTTATTATTAAATAGAAATAAATGAGGTGGTACTATGACAGAAAAAGAACGTTTAGAATTGGCAAACTTACTTTTTCCAAATATAACAAAGACTAGAGAAGATTATGAAAAAATGTATCCTGAAAGAGATTTAGAAGAAGGAGCAATGGTAACAAGATATGGTCCAAGTCCTACAGGAAGTGTCCATTTAGGAAATTTACTTAGTGCTTTTGCCGACATGGTTTATGCAAAACAGACAAATGGTAGTTTTTATTTAAGAATAGAAGATACAGATCAAAAAAGAATGATTGATGGTGGAATAGAAAATATTACAAGTGTATTACATGACTTTGATATTTTACCTAATGAAGGATATTCTTTTGGTGGAAACTATGGACCTTATCAACAAAGCAAAAGAACTGATATCTATCAAGCATATATAAAAGATTTGATAAAACAAGGGTTAGCTTATCCATGCTTTATGACAGAAGAAGAACAAAACAATATAAAAGAAGAACAAGCAATCAACAAAGTAAAAATCGGAATCTATGGAACATATGCAGTAGATAGAGATTTGTCTTTAGAAGAAGTAAAAGAAAAGCTTGCTAATGGTGAAGAATATGTAATAAGATTAAAATCACCAGGCAATGCAAATAAACAAATAGAGGTAGTAGATTGTATAAAAGGGAAAATGAAATTCCCAGAACACGATGTAGATACAGTATTGTTAAAAAAAGATGGAACACCAACATACCATTTTGCCCATGCAATAGATGATCATCTAATGCATACAACTCACGTAATCCGTGGAGATGAATGGGTATCAAGTTTACCATTGCACATTCAATTATTTGAAGTGTTAGGATTTAAGCCAGTAAAATATGCACATATTGCTCCAATTACTATTAAAGATCAAGAAACAGGAAATATAAGAAAGATTAGTAAAAGAAAAGACCCATGGTTTGGAGTTAAATATTATGATGAAAACGGAATTCCAATAGAAGCTCTGCATCTTTATCTAGCAACAATAACTAATACTAATTTTGAAGAATGGTATTTAAATAATACTGATAAAGATATTTCTGAATTTGAATTCAGTTTTGATAAGCAAGCAATTGGAGGTACCTCGTTTGATGAAGCTAAACTAGTGAATTTATGTAAGACATATTTTTCACGTAAAAGTGGAGAAGAAGTATATAATGAAACTTATAGATGGGCTTTAAAGCATGATGAAGAATATGCTAAATTATTAGAAGAAAATAAGGAGTTTATAATTCAATTCTTTAACATTGAAAAAGATGGCCCAAGACCAAGAAAAGATATTGCTAAATATTCTGATGTAAAAGAAGAATTCTCATATGCTATTGATTCAATATTTAAGAAAGAAAATTATTCTAAATATGATGGTAATAAAACATATGATGTAGAATTAATAACAGAATATGTTGAACAAATAGATCTATCAGTAACAAATGAAGAATGGTTTAATAAAACAAAAGAATTTGCAATAGAACATGGATATGCAGGAAGCCCTAAAGAATATAAGAAAGCACCAGAAGAATATAAAGGACATGTTGGCGATATTTGTGAAGCTCTTCGTGTGATGATTACAGGTAGAACAAAATCTCCAGATTTATTCTCAATTATGAAAATATTAGGAAAAGATAGAATTAATAATAGACTAGAGCAATACAAAGAATATAGTAATCAATAGAAAGTGTATTTCACTTTCTCGAGAAGTAGCTTAACTTGGTAGAGCGCTACGTTCGGGACGTAGAGGTTGCAAGTTCAAATCTTGTATTCTCGACCATAAGAAAAAATTAGAGAGGTAATACCTCTTTTTTTCTTCTTTTAAATTTGATAAAATATTAATAGGAAGGATAATAAATATGAAATACGATTATATAATAGTAGGAGCAGGGTTATTTGGTGCAACATTCGCTAATCTCGCAAAAAAAGATGGAAAAAAAGTTTTAGTAATTGAAAGAAGAAATCATATAGCAGGAAATGTATATACAGAAGAAATAGAAAAAATAAATGTTCATAAATATGGAGCTCATATTTTTCATACTGATGATAAAGAGGTTTGGGATTATTTAAATAGTTTTGTAGAGTTTAATCGTTATACAAACTCACCAATAGCAAGATATCAAGATGAAATTTACAATATGCCATTTAATATGAATACCTTTTCAAAAATATGGAAAGATGTAATTAGCCCAGCTGATGCAAAAAGACATATTGAGGAAGAACAGGAAGAAATGAAAGGAAAAACTCCTAAGAACTTAGAAGAACAGGCTATTTCTCTAGTAGGAAGAACTATCTATGAAAAATTAGTTAAAGGATATACAGAAAAACAATGGAACAGAAAATGCGTTGATTTACCAGCCTTCATTATCAAAAGATTACCTGTTAGATTTACTTATGATAATAATTATTTTAATGATAAATATCAAGGCATACCAATTGGAGGATATACTAAATTAGTAGAAAAGATGTTAGATGGTATTGATGTTAAATTAGAAGAAGACTTTCTAGAAAAAAAGGGGTATTATAGAGGAATTGCTAAAACTATTGTCTATACAGGAATGTTAGATGAATATTTTGGCTATAAACTAGGCAGACTTGAATATAGATCTTTAAGGTTTGATACTAAGGTTTTAGATATAGAAAACTTTCAAGGAAATGCGGTGTTTAATTATACAGGAAAGGAAGTAGATTATACAAGGATTATAGAACATAAACACTTTGAAGGCAAAGGAAGTAATAAAACTGTTGTAACATATGAATACCCAGATGACTGGACTCCAAATAAAGAAGCTTACTATGTTATTAATGATGACAAAAATAATCAGTTAAAGAAAAAATACTTAGAATTAGTTAGTAAAGAAGAAAATGTTATTTTTGGAGGAAGACTTGCAGAGTATAAATATTATGATATGGATGACGTTATTAGAAAAGCAATAGATGCTTATAATTATCAAAAAAGATAAATACAGTACTAGATTGTTTTATTTAGTGAAGGACAAAGTTAGAAATAAGTTCATAAGAAAAGCAATAATCGAATTAGAAAATGATGAAATTATAATAACATTAAACAAATATTTATAAAAAATAGAAGAGAAGAAACAATAAAAAGTTGTTTCTTCTTTCGATTATAATACCCAAAGTTTTAAAAGATGTGAGTGTTATATTTTTTAGATAACACCAAAAGGATGACTTTTGATGCTTTTGTATTATACAAATAATAGTTAGTTAAGAGGAAGATGAATGTTATTGCACTCTTGACTAACATCCATAATTCAATGCATAGTACATAAATTGATGTGATACCACTGGATGTAGTCTTTTCTCCATGAAGATATATTTGTTTTATATATTTTTGAAAGCTTGATTTGCTTCTTCAACAGCTGTGATATTTTTCTTTTAAGTTCTTTATATAAACAATCTTGAAAAGCTCTCCTTAAATGTTTAATTTTGCCTTTAGTTCTTGGATTCATAGTAGAAATAATATTAGTTCCGATATGTTCTAACATATTAGCGAATCTGATGTTTTTTATTTGTTTACCATCTAGTTCTTTCCCATTTGTTAGATTTAAATACAGTTCTGTAAATATAATACAAGCATTATGGTACTCCATAACTTTGTACAATTTTTAGGTAAGCAAATATATTTTCTTGATAATCAAAGTAGAATTCATTAACCTTAGCAGTACAGTACATCATCAATGGCACTATGACGATAATAATAGTTGTCATTCCTAAAAATCCACTTATGTTTAGAGACATCAACTTGAATTAGTTTACCAGCTTATTCTTTTCTCTCTAGGAGGATGAGAAATCTTTCATTTTTATACTTATATGGTGATTTAATACCATTGAAGTAAGTAGATTGTAAATAAAAGAGCTGGAAACAATAATATTATAAGAATCTTCTAAGTTATTATTAATGTGATGAAAATTCCAATCGCTATATTTTTCAAGATATAAATTAACACTATAAAAAATGTTATACTTTTTTTTCGATTATAATTGACTATTTTCGACAAATATAGTATAATAGCCCCGATTTATATGCGTTTAGGAGGGTATTATGGAAGAAATCAATTTAGGTGAAGTATATAGTTATTTTAAAACTAAAATACTTTGGATTTTAATAGCAATAGTAGTAATCGTTATTCTAGGGAATGTATTTACAATGTTAACTAGAACACCAATGTATCAAAGTAATACAACTATTGTATTAGTTGGAGAAAGTAAAGATGGGTATAATCAAACAGAATCACAATTGAATCAAAACTTAATTGGTACATATAGTCAAATTATTAAAAGTAGAAAAGTACTTAATCAAGTAATAGAAAATTTAAAATTAAAAATGTCTACACAAGAATTAGCTCAAACTATTACAACATCATCTGTAGAAGATACAGAAATTATACAAATAACTGTAAAAAATGCTAAAGCAAAAGATGCACAAAGAATTACAGATGAAGTAGCAACTGTTTTTGCTAAAGAAATCAAAGATATCTACAATTTAGAAAATGTAGAAATTATTGATAAAGCAGAATTAGCAAAAGATCCTTACAATGTAAATTATATAAAAGATAATGTAATTTACTTAGTAATTGGTATGGTTTTATCATTTGGAGTAGTATTTGTAATGTATTATTTTGATACATCTATTAAATCAAGTGAAGTAGTAGAAGAAAAGTTAGGATTAACCGTAATTGGTATTGTTCCTAAAGAAGAAAGGGAGTAAGAATATGTCAACAGATTTAGTAATTAATGTAAATCCAAAATCTATCTTTAGTGAAGCAATAAAGACAATTCGTACTAACTTAGCTTTTTCTATGATAGATAAAGAAATTAAAACAATTCTTTTAACTTCTCCTCAATCTGGAGATGGTAAAAGTTTCATAACAGCAAATTTAGCTGTAGCCTATGCACAAGAAGATAAAAAAGTATTAGTAGTAGATTGCGATCTTCGTAAAGGAAGACAACATGAAATATTTGAAGTAATGAATTTAACTAGTGGAGGATACTCCAACTTAATATTAAATTATAAAGATGATATAAAATTAGATAAATATATTATAAATACAAGTAATAAAAATATAGATTTATTGCCTACTGGACCAACTCCACCTAATCCAGTAGAATTATTGGCATCAGAGAATAATAAGAAATTAATGGAAAAAATAAAAAAACATTATGATGTCGTTTTATTAGATTGCCCTCCTGTATTGGGATTAAGTGATACTATGATTATGACAAAATATAGTGATGCAAACCTTATAGTAGTAAGTAATAGAAAAACAAAAATAGAAAGTCTTGATAAAGCAAAAAAAGTATTTACACAAGCAAATGCTAAAATAACAGGAGTAGTTATTAATAGGGCATCTGTGAAAGATAATAGTTATTATAGCTATTACTCTAATGAATATTATGGAGAAACATCTAAGAAAAGAAAGAAAAAGAAGAGAAAATAATGAAAGATTTACATTCACACTTGTTGCCAGAAATAGATGATGGCTGTAAAGATATTGGTGAGAGTATCATGCTATTAAAAGCTGCTCAGGAACAAGGAGTTACAGATTTAGTATTAACTCCACATTATATGGAAGATACTAAATACAATGCAAATAATGAAGAAAAGAATAAAAGGTTTGAAGAACTAAAAAAAGAAGCGAAAAAAGAAGGAATAGAAATTAATATATACTTAGGAAATGAAGTATATATGACAGAAAATTTTCAAGATTTATTAGAAAAAAAAGAAATAACAACAATAAATAATTCAAAATATTTATTAATAGAATTCCCACTAGGAAATATGTTATATAACAGTAAAGAAGTGTTATATAATCTTGTAGTGTCAGGATATGTACCAATACTAGCACATCCTGAAAGATATAGAATATTCCAAAGGCATCCAGATCATATAGATGAATATTTAAGAATGGGAGTATTACTACAAGGAAACTATAAAAGTTTATTTGGAAAATATGGTAAAGATGCGAAAAAAACACTAATATATTTTCTAAAAAACAAAAAAATTACCTTTCTAGCAAGTGACTGTCATCATGATAAAGACTTTAAAATAAAAAAATTAAAAAAGAAATTGAAATCAATAACAAAAAGTGATAACATGGTAGAGGACTTATTAGAAAATAACTTTAACAAAGTAATTTTAAATGAAAATATAGGTATTAGAAGATAAGTTTGTAGTAGTGAGTAGTAGTAAAAATATATAGGATAATAAGGAGTAAAAAACAGATGTATCGATATGTAAAAAGAATATTAGATTTAATCATTGCAATAATTCTTATGATTATTTTCTTAATTCCAATGATAATTATTGGAATATTAATAAAGCTAGATAGTAAGGGGCCAATCTTTTTCAAACAAGAACGAACTGGTAAAAAAGGAAAGACATTTTTATTATATAAATTCAGAAGTATGGCTGTAGATAACGATGTTCACGATTTTAGTAAAGGTGACCAACACACTAGAATAGGAACAATTTTAAGAAAATTAAGTTTAGATGAGCTTCCTCAAATATTTAATATATTAAAAGGTGAAATGTCATTTATTGGCCCAAGACCATGGATTCCAGATTACTATGAAAATATGAATGAACATCAAAGACATCGTAATGATGTGACACCAGGAATCACAGGGCTAGCTCAAGCAATGGGAAGAAATAACATTAGTATTATTTCAAAAATTAATTATGATCTAGAATATGTTCACAATTTTTCGCTAAGACAAGATATAAAGGTATTTTTCTTGACAATAAAAACAGTATTGTCAAAAGAAGGGGCAGATGCAGGTAAAAACACTATCCAAGCTGAACTAGAAACCTTAAAAACTCAAGAGCTAAAAGTATCAGACATAAAAGAACTGGAAAAGAAATTAGATCAGAAAGAGGCAGAGCAACATGCATAAGCAACAGAAAAAAGTATTATTTACAGCGACAGTAGACTCACATATATTAGCTTTTCATCTGCCGTTTTTAAAATGGTTTAAAGAACAAGGTTATGAAGTCCACGTTGCAACTAATGGAGATGAAGAAATACCCTATTGCGATAAAAAAATAAAAATATCTTTTGAGAGAAGCCCTTTCAAATTAAACAATATAAAAGCAATTTTCCAACTAAAGAAAGTCTTATTAAAAGAAAAATATGATATTATTCACACACATACACCTATGGGAAGTGTAGTGACTAGATTAGCTGCAAAGAAAGTAAGAAAGCAAGGAACAAGAGTAATTTATACAGCACACGGATTTCATTTTTATAAAGGAGCTCCTCTTTTAAATTGGTTGATTTTCTATCCAGTAGAAAAATATCTGTCTAAATATACAGATACTTTAATACTTATCAATAAAGAAGATTATAATCTTGCTAAAAAGAAATTTAAAAAATGCAAAGATATCGAATATGTTCCGGGAGTAGGAATTGATGAGAAAAAATTTGATATAAAAATAACAAAAGAAGATAAACATAAATTGAGACAAGAATTAGGTCTAAAAGACACAGATTTTGTAATGATATATCCTGCAGAATTAAATAAAAATAAAAATCAAATAATGCTAATCAGTGCAATGGAACAACTTACAGATAAGTATCCAGATATACACTTGTTATTACCAGGAAAAGATTCATATCATGGGTACTACCAAAAAGTGGTACAAGAAAAGGGATTAGATAAAAATATCCATTTCTTAGGATTTAGAAAAGATATACCTAGATTGTTAAAAATATCTGATTTAGCAGTAGCAACATCTAAAAGAGAAGGATTGCCGGTAAATATATTAGAAGCTATGTATGTGGGACTACCAATAATAGCTACTGACTGTAGAGGTCAAAGGGATTTAGTAAAAGATAATAAGAATAACTATTTAGTACCTCAAGAAGATTATAAAAAAATGGCTAGTAAAATAGAATACATATATCATAATAAAGAAAAACAAAAAAGCAATAAAACAGCGTCAGAAAATTATCTGCTAAATTCAATCTTGAAACACATGAGCAAAATTTATAATGATGAGATGTAATTCGATTTAGTTTAGAGAAAGGAATGAAAAAATGAAAATAGCATATTTTTTTCTGTATTCATACTTATTACTAAAACCATATTATATATTTAATTCTGGAGGCCTTCAGCCATGTGATATAATGCTATTACTTTCCTTCTTCT
This sequence comes from uncultured Bacilli bacterium, assembly GCA_944332635.1. Taxonomy (GTDB): domain Bacteria; phylum Bacillota_I; class Bacilli_A; order RF39; family UBA660; genus Faecimonas. The sequence goes on along the minus strand of CALVKI010000053.1, from coordinate 7,201 downwards.
TTTTTCTTTTAGCCAGCAAAAATAATAAACAAAAATTTTATAGAATAATAATGGAAAATAAATTATTTATTATATTCTTTTTATTATCATTCTGTATTAATATAATTTATTTTTTGCAATTGATGAAATTTAAGTTTATATTATCTAGTTTATATTATGTGTTCAATTTTTTGTTTATCATTGTCTTTACGTATTCTATAAAATATAATGATGATTTTATTAACACAACAGATAAAATAATGAAAATTAATCTAATAATGCAACTATTAATATATATTTTCTCGTTAGGAAAGTATTATGATGCTCAAAGATATATGGGAACATTCAATGATCCAAACCAATTTGGGTATTTTGTTTTAATAAGTTATGCATATATATATATTTTCGATTTTGTTTTAAAAAAGAATAAATTTACAAAATATATATTTTTCTTTTTCTCTATAATACTAATAGCACAAAGTGGTTCTACAGCAATGTTACTTGGTATAACAGTCTTAATAATTATAAATCTATTATATTTATTAAAAAATCTTCCAATGATAATCTATAAAAATAAAAATAAAATTATAATTATTGGTATTTTCTTAATATGCTTTTGCACTTTTTTTCTTTTGATACCAGTATCACAAACTAAAAAAATTAAAATAGAAAACATTTTTATCATACAAAGGGTAAAAGAAAAAATATCAAAACTTAACAATAATTCAAAAGGGGATTCATATTCTGATTTGACCATTTGGCAAGAACGTGGATATGACAAAATATATTTATATCCAGAAAATATCTTATATGGAGCGGGAGAAGGAGAATATCAACGATTTGAAAAAGCAGTAGCTGATAATGAAATTCATGCTACTCTCCCAAGCATATTATTCTATTATGGGATTATTCCATTTATGTTTATAATAGGCTGGTTTTTTTCAAAATTAAAAAATATGAATAGTAAGGTAGCTGGCGTATACATCATGCTCGTTGTGGAAAGTTTCTTTTTATTGAATCAACGTCAAACCTTTTTTGGGGGATTTTTGCTATTGCACCCATCATATGTAACCAGATATCAAGGACAAAAACTTTAGAAAGATAGGTGGTTTTATGAGAAAATTGAAAAGAATTTTTAAAATGATAAATGTGTTAATTAAATATATATATTATATGAGTTACTATAAATTTAGAAAAATAGAATCGAACTCATTATGGCTAATTTCAGAAAGAGGAAATGATGCCAGAGATAATGGATATCATCTGTTTAAATACATTGTTAAAAAACACCCGGAAATAAATGTAAAATATGTTATAGATTCATCTTCTGCAGATTTTGCAAAAGTAAATAAATTAGGTGATGTCATCGAATTTAATTCTAAAGAGCATTATATTTCTTTAATGACAGCGGAAAGATTAATAAGTACTCATATAATGGGGTATACGCCAGATATGAGTTTATTTACAAGACTTGATAAGTTACGCTTACTAAGATTTAAAGGTAAAAGAATATTTTTACAACATGGAATTATTATTAATACACTGCCAATAATTCCAAAATGTGATTTGTTTATTTGTGGAGCAACATCAGAATATAATTTTTTATCAAGAGTTTATCCATCTTTAAAAAAAGTGTTAAAAAATACTGGATTAGCAAGGTATGACAATTTGAAACCTCCAAGAAAAGTATCAAAGAAAATATTATTTATGCCAACATTTAGAAGATGGTTAAATTATGTAACAGATGATGAATACAGGGAGAGTAAATATTTCAAAGAAATAGAAACTATATTAAATAGTGTAGATTTAGCAAAAATATTAGAAGATAATGATTATAAAATGATATTCTACCCACATTATGAAACACAAAAACGATTACATTTATTTACGACAAACAACGAACGAATAGAGATAGCATCATTTGATAAATTCGATGTACAACAACTATTAATAGAATGTGATATATTAATAACTGATTTTTCTAGTGTTTTTTTTGACTTTGCATACATGCATAAACCATTAATATATTATCAAACAGATACAGAGGAATTTAGAAAAAAGCATTATTCTGAAGGATACTTCAGCTATGAGAAAGATGGTTTTGGTCCTGTTGTAACAAGTAATGAAGAATTGTGTAAAAATTTATCTGAAACGTTATTAAATAAATCAAAAATTAAAGAGAAATATAACAAAAGAATAAACAATTTTTTTAATAAAACAGATAGAAATAATTGTAAAAGAATCTTCAATGAAATATCAAAAGTTTCTAGGGAGTAATTTATGAAAAATATATTTAAAGGTTTAAAAATAGTTTTTTTATTAACTATATTAGCAAAAATAGCTTCTTTCATTTCTGAGTTAGTAATAGCATATTTTTTAGGTACAACTGCCCAAGCAGATGCTTATTCCATGATTAATGGAATACATATAATTATATATCCTATGTTAGGAGTTGGAATATGGAGTATATTTCTTCCGGAATATAAAAAAACCATTACTAAAAATAACTTAAAAGAAGGAAATCAATACAGTAACAGAGTAATCACGTTATTTTTTACAATTTCCTCAATTATAGCTATTTTAGTATTTGCTTTTTCTAATCAAATAGTATCCATAGTTGCACCTGGATTCGACAGTCAAACAGCGAAGGAGTGTTCTATATTATTAAAAATCTACTCTCCTTACTTCGTTTTTGCTACCATTTCTTCTATTTACGCTGCTATGCTTCAATCTCATGAGAAATTTTTTGGCAGTCAAATTAGAGAATTTGTTTCTTACCTTCCTACAATCATTCTAGGACCTATTTTATATAAGTTTCTAGGAGTGTACGGTTTTGGAATAGCACTTACAATAGGTGGGTTATTGAGACTGCTTATACAACTACCTTTTATTAAGAATAAATATCAATTTCACTTTGATTTTAACTTTAAAAACAAAAAAATTAAAAAAATGTTAATCAAAACACCATCTGTGTTAGTATCTTCAATATCCAATCAGATTCATACTTTAGTAGACAAAATGATGGCGTCAACATTGAAAACAGGATCGGTATCGTGCTTAAACTATGGTTCAAAACTGACAAATGTAGTCAATGGACTATTTACAAGTTCAATAAGTACAATATTATATCCACAAATAGCTAAAATGGTTGCTGATTCTCAAGAAAAAGAAATGTCTAAATTGATTGAAGATATTTTAATAATACTATCCATGGTGATTTTTCCAATAACAATTTTTTGCTTTTTTAATTCTCAATTGATAGTGGAATTAGTGTATCTAAGGGGAGACTTTGATAACGCAGCAGCGACACTAACTGCTCAAGTTTTTAATGGATATTTAATCGGACTTTACTTCATAGGAATAAAAGATATCATAGATAAAATATTTTATACCCTAGAAAAAAATAAAGTTGTAATGCTATTTAATTTGCTAAATGTAATAATTAATATTACATTAAATTTTCTACTTATTCAAAAATATAAATTAGTTGGTTTAGCATATGCTACTAGTATCTCATCTATATGTTATATTATTTATACCATGTTATATTTACACAAAAAAATAAAATTTGAATTGCTAAATTATTTTAAAAATATAATATATATACTATTTGTTAATGTATTTATTTTTTCAGCTATACATTTAATTGTTGGAACGCTAACAACAAATGAATATATATATTTATTACTCAGCGGTGCTATTGATTTATTAGTTTTATTAGCATTTTATAAAATTACAAAATATCAATATTATCAAAAAATATCTGATATTATACAAAAAAAAATATTTATTCATAAAAAATGATGTATTATATAAAATGATTATTAAGAAAGAAGATGGTATCATATGCAAATAGGAAATAAAAAATCTAAGAATAGAACGACAATTATTGGCATTATCAGTTGCGTGTTTTTGTTGATATTTCTAGTTTCATTACTCTCTCTTAATATCTTACCAACTAAATATTTAATATTAGTAATAAGTTTATTACTTATTATTAATATACTTGGTATAGTATTTGTTAATTTAAAGAAAAAAGTAATTAAAATAATAGGCGTTATTATACTTATTCTTTCTATTATATTAAGTGGAGTAGGTAGTTATTATTTATTCTATACAAATAACTTTTTAAATGAGTCTTTTAATAGTGTTAAAAAGACAGTAACTACTTATTATATTGTTACTTCTAGTGATAATAAATATAGTAAAAAGTCTGATATTAAAGATACAGTATATTACTATAAAGATAGTGCTAATATAAAGAATGTATTAAAAGTAGTAAAAGAAGATTTAGATGTTAAAACATCACCTTATGATAATGTTTTAACTATGGTAAATGATGTTATAGATAAAAAAATAGATTTTATGTTAATAGATAAATCTAGCTACAATATAGTATTAGAGTTAGGTAATAACATTAATAAAAAAGATTTAAAAGTAGTGTATAAATTTGATATGGAAAAAATTATCAAATCTGGAAAAACTGTGAAAAATTCATTCAATATATATATAAGAGGAGTAGACACAGATGGTTTAAGTGATTATAACGCTATTGCAACAGTAAACACAAAAACTCATGACATATTACTTACTAGTATACCAAGAGACTATTATATGGAAATAGCTGGTACTAATGGAAAAAAAGATAGTTTAAGTCACATGTTTATATATGCCGATGGAACAAGTCAAAAATCTTTAGAAAATTTCTTTGATATTACATTAGATTACAATATTGAAGTGAAACCAGAAACTTTAGTGGATTTGGTTGATACGATAGGTGGAATCACTTTTTGTGCAGATCAAGATTTCAAAGGATATATAATTCCTGTAAATGATACAGATAAGACAGAATCAGGAAGACTATATTTCAAAAAAGGATGTCATGAATTAAATGGAATGGAAACATATGCTGTAGCCCATGAAAGAAATTCTTTTGTTGGAAGAGATAGAATGAGACAAAAGAACTGTCAAAAGATTATTATAGCCATATTTGAGAAACTAAAGAGTGCTAATTTGTTTGTAAATTATCAAGAAATATTAGACTCGCTAAATAATTTATACACAACAGATATTCCAAAAGAATTAATAACAAATATAGCAAAAGATACAATTGATGGAGCAGAATGGAAAGTAATGACTCAATCAGTTGATGGTTCTGATAAATGGGATGCAGATATTGCAATATTAAATGATAAGGGTTATGCGATGATTCCAAATACAGATGATGTAGTAAATGCTACTAATAAAATAAATGAAGTATTAAATAATAAAAAATAAACTGTACGTTTGTACAGTTTTAATATTAATTAAAATGATTATAAATATAATATAAGTGATATACTAATAAAAAGGGGAAGATACTATGTGGAAAGGAATAATCATAGTAATTATTATAATATTAATATTATTTCTTTTCTGTGCTCTTAAATTAGCAAGTATTTATGACAATAATAATGAAAATAAAAAATAAATCTGTTTTACAGATTTTTTGTTTTGTATTATACTAAAAATAAATATGGAGGAAGTTATGAAAAAAAATAAATTTGCTATTATAGAAATAGGTAGTAACAATACTAAAACACATGTGTATGAAAATGATAAAGTTTTATGTGATAGTACAACGACAATAGAATTAAAAAAGAATTATGCTAAAAAAGAAAAAATAGATGCAGACGATTTAAATAAATTATATAAAGTAATAGAACAAGTTAAAAATTATACAGATAATATTCATGTATATGGATGTAGTATTTTTAGAAAATTAAGTGAAAAAGAGCTAAATACTATAAATAAAGATTTAAAAGATAAATTCAATTTAGAAGTAGAAGTAGTATCCCAAGAAAAAGAGGCAGAATATACCGCCATAGGTTGTTATAATGATATAGACTATAATGATACTATCTGCGTTTTTATTGGGGGAGGAGGTTCTACTGAACTTATCTTCGTTAAAAATAAAAAGATTATTGATAAAAACTATTATAATTTTGGAGTAGTAGATATTACTAAAAAATTTCCAAGTTTAAAAGATGATAAACCAACTTGTACATTTGATGAAGTATATAACTATATTTCTACTTTGATTACTGACATTAAACAAACTGCAGATATATTAATATTAGCTGGAGGAGATCATCTATATTGGTATAATAATGCCGAATATAAATTAGAAAAAAACACTTTATATAAAAATCAAAATCAACCATATATGTTGACTAGAGAACAAAGTGATAAATATGATAAAGATGCTTTGGTTACATCATTAAATAGAATTAGAAACAATAGTGATAATCCTGTATGGTTTGATGGGTCACGTGCAATGAAAGTAATAACTAATTATATTTCTCATAAATTATCTGCTAAATATATAATTCCTACTAGAATAAATATGGAAGATGGATTAAAAGATAGTATAAGTAAAGAAAATAAATAAAATTTAATTTTAATACTTGCGTCACTGCTTAATTTATGATATGATTAAATGGCAATGGAAAATGGACCCTTAGCTCAGTTGGTTAGAGCATCCGGCTCATAACCGGGCGGTCACTGGTTCGAGTCCAGTAGGGTCCACCATTATCATTTGCGGGTATGGCGGAATTGGCAGACGCGCTAGACTTAGGATCTAGTGTCCCAGACGTGCAGGTTCAACTCCTGTTACCCGCACCATAGGGAAATCCGCTCGAACTTATTTATTAGTTTCGAGAATAAATAGACAATCAATTCTAAATTAGGATTGATTTTTTTCTTGTTTAGAAAAAAGTCTTTCAAAGAAAGGATTGATTAAAATGCTAAATGTTATCAAGCAAGAAGTTAGAATGGAGGAACACTTGCGAAAAAGGTTAGAATTTATTTGTGAGTTTTGTAGAGTTAAACCAATTATTATTAATGGTAATTTGAGAATTATTGATAAAACTAATCTTACTTATCTAGAACCACATAGAATTATAATAAATGATATAACCTTTCTAGCTTTTAATTATTCTAATGAGATATTTATTGAAAACTTAAATAATAAGATTAAATTATCGGAATTAGAAAACTATTTAAAACATAACTAATATCTATACCCTAATCATGGATTGACAAAATGAACTTTTAAGTATATTATATAAAACCAATAAATGACAAGCAGTATCCGTCTTTTATTAAAAAGGAGGTACACTATGGTCAAAAGCACAATTAATAAAAAATATAATATGAAATTAAGTGGAGTCAAAGGTATTAG
>CALVKI010000052.1 GCA_944332635.1 uncultured Bacilli bacterium | reverse complement strand
TCATTCTTTTTTATCAAATATGAAACAGTTTTAAAGAAATAATTAGTATTTGCTCCTATTCGCATATAAAAGCCATTTGATACAGTATCTTCATAAAATTCATTAAGTTTTTTATCTAAACCTTCTTTTACATAATAACTATTGTCTTTTTCCATCTCAATTTCTTCACTAATGTTATCTTTAAAATAATTTTGACATACCTCAATTATTTTTTTAATATCAATATATTTAACAAAATCCTTATAATATTGTTTATGTTTATACAAATGTTTCAAAGCCTCTTTTCGACTATCATTAATAATAATGATATTACTTTCACATTCTTGTTTTACATCAATACATTCATAATCGTTAATCGCCAGATTCTTTTCATCATCGTCATCAACTTTATTTCTTATAGCATGAACCAAGACCATCTTATCAAAAAATACATCTGTAAACATAAAACAATTTGCAAATAATTTTTGAAAATAGATCAAATCTTTTGGATAATGATAATAATATCGAAGAAAATTAAAAATATTGATATTATTTTTATTTTTTACACTTTTTTTGATATATTGACAAAAGCTTTTAAGATGTTCACTTATAAAATCATAATAAATTGCTGTCATTACAGCACCTTTTAGTGAACTACCTGGAATGAATGGTTTATTTAATGACTTCAGTTGTTCAGCAATATTTTTCTTTTGTATTTCAGTAAAATCAGCTCTTAATTGATACTGCGGACTTATTTTTTCATAATCTATGTCCATACGAAGGAAATTATTCATAGTATCACGAGTAGATATCCCATTTTTAAGATGGCATAAAGACTCTAAAAATTTTGAATCCAATAATTTTTTTTCAGGAATATAGGAAAATAATTTTTGAAGATCATAGTTATATATCACATTGCCATGCTTATTATATTCAAAACTTAATTTTACATTACCTGTTCCAATATGAACTGGTGATATAATTGATATTTTTGCTTTCATCTTGTTCACCTTTAAAAAGTAAAACCTATTCCATAATGATAGATTGGCTTACCATTATTACATTTAATTAATTTTCCATAATATTCCTTATCTTCAAATACCTTCATATAACTACCCTCAACAAACCGATTAAACCGTCCAATAACATTACTACAGTAAGCCTTAGAACCTGAATAAACAGTAGAATCTATCACATACGAAGATTCCTGTAAATTAAATTCGTTACTGATACATTTTGATAACAATATTTTTTTATTACAATTAGTTTTAATATTCGTTATTTCTGTAGTTTTTACCAATTTAAAACTATTTTTCCCTACAGATACTCGATTACCAAAACCAAAATATGGTGCATATTTAAAAATACTTTTTACAAACTCAATATTATCTGTTTTTACATAAATACAAAAATGACTATTTTTAGGATAAAATATCGTATTATCAAAATATAATTTCCTTTCATTATTTTTATCTTGATGATTATTGTGAACAACTAAACTTTCCACTTTAGAATACTCATTAGTTTGACTTGATAGAACATCACCTATAATATTAACTTCATTATTTAAAATGGCTTGTTTTAATCCTTTAAAATCGTCATTTACAATATATTTATTATAAATATCTAATGAGACAAAAGAAATTTTCTTAAATTTTTTTAACTGACTTAAATATGCTAATTGTTTATTTACTGGTAAATTATTAACTTGTTTATTTTTTTCATCAATTGAAATTAAACCAACTTTAACCATTGGCATAAATCCATCTAAAAACATTGAAGAATGGACAAATAACGGTTTTGATACAAATGATCTAAAATATTGTTCTAAAACATTCTCCCCTTCTGTATATTTAATAATATTACAAATTGCTCCAAATATCGTTTGAGCATCAGGCATTTTAGTCATGGAAGAAATACATTCGAAACTTAATTTATATAATTTCATCTTCTATATTCACTTTTTCAATTTTTTTTAATTTTACTTTTACTCGTCCATAACCCCTTGTACCATTACCACCTAAATAATTCATTTCTAATAATCTCAATGCTTTTTTTATAGTATTTTTCATTTTACTTTCATCATCACCTTCAAAGATATTTAAGACAATTTCACCTTCAAATATTGCTCCTGCAGGCACCCTTTCAATAAATCGTGGTGATTTAGCTATACCTGAAATGGCATTAATACTATTTTCTGCTTTTATTTCTGTAAAACGCCCAACTCCTAAAATATCTTCTAATTCCTTTTTACTATCTTTCGTTAATTTAAAATCTCTAAAAATAGCTCTACTAATTTTCACATCATCTGTATCATCTTCTAATCCGCCAAAGATATTAGTGATTGTATCATCAGTAAAAACAATATCTTTATCTACTGTTGTAATTTTTTTAATTTTAGTTTCTTTAGTAGTATACTTTAATAACGCCTTTAATTTTCCTTTAATTGAACTACCTGGTATATATGGTTCATTAGTTAATGGATTTCTAATTACATCATTATCTATACCACCTATATCAAAGCCACCATTATTACCACCAATAAATAAACCTGATAATAATTCAAAGCTTACTTTTAATATATAAATATTTTTCAACATATTATTCTTTCCCTCCTTCTATACGATGATATGCTACGATACTTGTAAATAACCTATCAAAAGTTTTAATATCCTCCTCTGTTTGAATTGAATTTTCATTAATCATACTTTTTAAAAATTCATATAAAATAGCTAGATCACCATTTCTTCCAGCGTCATAAGCTCCCATAGCTACTAAGATAAACATTTGTTTACGCGCCTTTTCAAAAGAGTCTCTGTTTAATCTTAATGCCAATTTAACATTATTTAAAACTTTTCTTAATTGACGATTAGAAATTTCACTAAATTTTTTAGCAAAATCATCTGCTTTTCCATTAGGTAAGTACAATTCTTTTGGATCAGCATATTCCTTACATAATTGTTGTTCAACAATAGTTATCTCTTCTTTTTCTTTTTTTGCCATATTGTGTTCCTCCTAGTTGTCTCTAGTAAATAACATTACTAATTTTAATTTTAGAATATATTCTTTAACTGCTTTATTATCACTAATTATATTTATTTGCATACGCATTTTTTTTAGAACTTCTTCATCACTTACTAGTCTAAATAGGGTATATTGTATCCTAGGAATTAGACTAATAAATTGTATATAATTATTATTATTTTTTATAAGGAGCAAAATATTATAAAGCATAGTTCGAGATATTTTTTGATCTTTTAACCAATCATACATCATAAATACTTCATCTAAAATATCTTCGTAGTCTTTGAATGATATAGTTGTATTTAATAATGTTATTGCATTTTTTTCACCTTCTTTAGACATTGAAAGTGCTTTTTCTGCTTCCTGAACACCAAAACGGATTGGCTTTTTGTCACTTTGAAAATTAATTCCTCCAGAAATAGTTATATATTCATTACCAGCAAATTTTTTAAATCGTTTATAGATTTCTAATGACAACATCACTATTGAATATGCTGAACCAATAATTACTAAATCATCCCCTCCAGCATAATTTATATAAAACATTGTTTCATTAGATACCTTACTATCTATATCTTTATTCACTTTTACTGAAACATCGCGACAAATATTTTTTATCTCATGTTCAAAGAAAAAATTTATTAATCTACTCATAGTAACATATTTAGAAATTGAGCGTTGTTTTCTATTTTTAGCGGCATTTCTTAAACCAAATGCAAAAATTGCTCCTAAATTATCAACATCCATCTTCAATATCGCAAGTTTTTTATCACCATATTCCTCTGGTGTTAATTTTAAAATCTTTTCAAAGGATAAAATTGTATTACTATCTTTATCTAAAGGTACATCATTAGCAGTCATTATTTCATTTCCAAAACCAAAACCATTAATACTATCAACATAAAATATTTTTCTATATTTTTGTTCAATAAATTTCTTATCCTTAACAAATAATAGTTGTACAAAGCCTAAATCTATTCTACCAATACTACCAATTATTTCTAACTCATTAGAAAAATCATAAACTATCCCAAACTTTTCGTTTTTAGTATAAATATCTGAGATATCTTCTATTACATTACAAATATCACATTGTTCATTTTCAGATATTCTACCGCAAAGATGACATCTATTATTGATACTTAAAGGTTCATAAAAAAAATTATCATCAATAACATCAATAAATTTTTTCATTTTATTTCTACCTAAATTCTCCTTCAATTTAATGGCTTTATCAGACTGAAATTCTTCTAATTCTTCTTTGTTTAAAACAACCATAGCATTTACAAAAGTTATATCCGTTTGAAATAATTCAAATAAATTTTTCCGAATTCTTTTAGTTACTTTTGCAATCCTTTCTTCAACTGTTTGATTATAAGGTAGTAATATCATTGAACCGCCACCAGTATTAAATAAAATATTACTAATAGTTAGTCCAAATTCATTTAAAAATGCATATGATATAGCATTGGTAATTAATCCAACTAAAATTGATCTTCCTCTCAACGCTTTAGATAATTTTGGTTTTGTTCCACTTCCTTCAACAATTTTATAAATAAAATTTTGTATCCCTGAAACATCAATTTCCAACATGCAAAATAATTCATTTCTAAAACAAGTTTCGTCATATAAACAGCTGGCAATAGCAGACGTTAATTTATGATGATCAAACAAACTAACAGTTGCTTTGACATTGCCATCTTTGGAATATGTAGACGCTGGAATTGTTACTAAATATTTATTCATCAAATTGTACATATAATTATAAGAAATAAAGCTACGGTTATTTTTCAAGAGTGGAATAGAAGATATTTCATTTTTAAATTGATGAAAAAGCTTTTCGTATTCTTTAGCACTATCAATAATCCCTTTAGATTTAAAATCACTTATTGGATCATTCATATCAGTTAATTTATTTAATAAAAATACTCGGTCTTCTTTATTTTCATCAAAAACTTCACATAAAACAGAATGTAATCGTGCCCTAATAAAATTACCTTTTTTATTATTTGTAGCCTCATCATATTGTTCATCCTTTCGATCTATTGCTGAAGCAAGATGATCAGCAGTTCTAATTATCTTAGAAAAATCATCAGGTTCATTTTGATGATGTCTACTAACCAAATCATCAAACCATTCACCTTTCATCCCCAAATATTTTTTTAAAAATCTTAACGTGTAGCCACTATGAAGATAACTGCTACGTTTTGTTTTTTTATCATATTTTGTTACTGCTAATTCATCATTAGTTAAATTTGATTTTTCAAAAGTACGTTGATAAAATTTCCCGATATCATGTAATGAAGCTCCATAAGCAACATCAATTAACTTATAGTCTTCCATATTTCCACCTACCTTAATTTATTGATTTCTTCAATTATTTTTTCATTCATTAGATTATAACTTTCCCAATATTTACTAGTATCAAAATTCAAACATGCTAACACAATCCTAATAATATTTACATAATCATCTACACTTTTACCCAATTTTTTTATTATATCCTCTTCTCTTACACATGTAATTTGATGACTTGCAATATTACGAATTTCTTCTCTTAAAGAATTGAGCATTTTTAAAGATAATCGTAATTTTGAATCATCACCTA
>CALVKI010000051.1 GCA_944332635.1 uncultured Bacilli bacterium | reverse complement strand
AATCATTAAATAGACAATTTAGAAAATATACTAAAACTAAATCTGTTTTCCCAACAGATATGTCCTTATTAAAATGTTTATATTTATCAGTTAAAAATATTGATAAAAAATGGGATCAAGCATATAGGAACTGGGGACCAATATTAGGGGACCAATATTATCGGAATTATCTATTATGTTTGATAATAGAACTTAAGTTCTTTAAAAACTATTTTATATATGATATTATTAATGCAACAAAAAAGGAACTATATAAGTTCCAATTATCGTGGAAAGATATCATTTACACAAATTCCCTTACACGCTCAAATGGTATTTTTTAATATGTTAATTATTATATATAGTATAAAAATAAAATAGTCGCAAAGTATTTCACTTAAAGAAGAAATATATATTAAAATGATAAAAATATATACTTTTATGATATAAATTATGTTATATAATTGATTTTTTCGGAAAAAAAGTGTATTATAAAGAGCACATTTAGCAGAAAAAAATCACAAAGTGAAATACTTAAAGAAAATAATGAAAGGTATAAAAGAATGGGAATAAATATTAATAGCAGAGAAGCATATTTTAATGGCCTTGATTTTTGGAATAATAACGATTACATAAATGCGAGATATTGGTTTAAGCAATCATATAATAATCCAGGGTTTAGAGATAAATCTTTATCTAAACTTATTCAAATAGATTTAAGAGAAGGTAAATATGCTAAAGTTAGAGAATTACTAGAAGAAAATAGAGATAATTCTTCAATAGAATTAAAACAAGTATATGGGTTGTTAGAAAATATAGAAAATAATTTTGAAGCTAGCAAAAAATATTATAGTCAATGTATGATAGATCCTGATATGCAAAATAAATCATTATTAGCTATATCTAAATTGTATATTCAAACAGGAGATAATGAAGTGGCTAGAAAAATGATGGAAACTTTACAACTAAATAGTAGGTTTAATATTCAATCAACAATAGGATTAGTATGTTTAAATATTTTAGAACAAAATTATGTTGATGCTTATAAACTTTTAAATACGATTGATGAAAAAAGATTAACACCTAAACTCTCTCAACATTATAAAATATTAAATATGTACTCACTATATTTTTTAGGGAAATTGAAAAGCCAAGATAATCACTATGATCCTGTAAGGGATTATATGATATATAGGTTGTTTGATAACAGTGAGGAAACTTTAATAAAACATATTTCAAAACACATGAATCAAGCTGATAGAGCAACAAATGGATGTTTCTTTAAATGTACAGATTTAAGAAAATTATTATATGATGCAAGAGATGCTATTAAAAATATGAACTCTAATCATTTTGAAGTGTCAGATATGTATCGTTTTAGGTTAGATACACCAATTGGATTTAAGGGTGATGATATAACTAGCGATTTATGTGTAGTAACTATGATTGGAACAAAAGATATTGTTACTATGTATCCAGTTTTATTATCAGAACAATTTGATAAAGAAGGAATGGGAACAAGTAAACAATTACTATTAAAAAGAAATCAAGGAGGAAATAGGAAATGATAAACGAAGAAACGTTAAGTAAACTGTATGAAGGTTTAATAGAAGATAACAAATTAACAACAAAGGAATTAAACAGTTATGGTTTTAATTCAAAAGATTTATCTAATTTAATTAAAGATGGAGTATTAGAAAGAGTTAAGAGAGGATTTTATAGTTTCCATTCAATAGATGCTTTATTTTATTATGGGAAACAATTAATTGCAGCAAAAGAATATGATAAGGCTACTGCATGTTTTGAAAAGTGTTATGAGTTAGATCCGACTCATGCAGGTACTTGTTTTCAATTGTTTTTAAGAAAAATTCAAACACATGATTATGTTGCTGCATTTGAATATTTTGAAAAATTTTATAATGTAGATAATAAATATTATAATGCAGATAGTAACTTTTATTTATATCTATTAAACATTATAACTGATATTCCAGAAAGTCATAAAAAATATGCAAGATTTATTCAGTTTGAAGATATTAAAGTTGATTTTAATGATAATCGTTATGATAATGCACAAATACAAAATAGAATAAGAACAGCAGCTTTAAATAAAAAATTTTCATTTGCATTGAAACAATTAAACGATTCAATAAAACAAAGTGGAAAATTAAGTGTTCAAGATATAATAATTAGAACATTATTATATCAAGCTATAGAAAAACAGAATAATGAAAAAAAAGAAATTTTATCATTAATATCCAGTGAAAATTATACAGAAGCAACAAATTATTTAGAAGAGTTGGATGAACAAAGAGGTTTAAGTGTTGTAGATAGATATACTTTGCAATTAGTTAGAGATTTAAATAATTTAATTCAAACTGGTAAAGCACCTGAAAAACAAATTTTTTCAACTGATAAATTATTTGAAGCTATAGATGGTAAAAATTATGAATTAGCATTGTCATTAAATTCAGAATATTTAAATAAATATAATATAAGTTTAAATGATAGCGCCATGTATATTTTATTATTAGAAATTAAAAAAAGATTATCAAAGAATACGGTTAAAAAAGAACCAATAGAAACTTTATATAAAGAGGAAAAACAAGAAGTAGAAGAACAACCTGCTACAACTTCTTCAAATGCTACAAATACTTTTGCTGATATAATTAATCTCCTAATGAAAAATGATTTAGAAAATTCATTTAGAACATTGAGAGAATATTTAAATTCTATAAACAAAAGTGAATATGAATTTTTAATTATTGATTTAATAAAAATAAGTATAATGGAAAAAGATATAGCATTTACTAAACCAATGACAGCTTTTACTCATGTATGTAGAGAAAACTTTGTATTTGATATTTCTGAATATATTCAAAACTTTCGTGAAACATTAGCACAAAATAGATTTGGCGAAGCAAGAGTATATTTAGATATAATATCTAAATCAAATAAACTAGGGCAATCATGTGTTTTAACAGAAGAATTAGAACAAGTATTAAAGAAAACAGAAAATTACAAAAGAGATAGCAAAATATTGAATCAAGTAGATAATTCACCTGTTAAATCACAGACACCTATACCAAAAACTTCTGTGAATAAAAAAAAGAAAAATGTAAGTCAAACAAGTGGTGCTCCTGTTGTAGATGAAAAGGTTATAGTAACTATTGATTCTTCTACAAAAGATTTTAATGATGAAAGTTTTATAAAGAGAAAACTAGATAAGCTTTATGAAAATGGAATTGTATTATTAAGACCAATGGATGATGATAGAATAAAAAAGATTCATAGTGTAGTGCAAAATATTCCTGATGTTGTATCTTTTAGTATCGGAACAGATAATAAACATCAAATTGTATTGAGATTTAAGCCATATATAGATAAATATGTTGATATATCAACTATTCTTAAAGAAGGAACTGCAGCATATCAATCAGGAGATTATGATTTATGTATAAGTAAATATAGACAATTATTAGAATTTGGTAATCCAAAATCTTATGTATATGCTAAGTTAGGATTATCATATATGAAAAAATCTAATAAAGAGTTAGCAATAGATTATTTAACAGTAGCTAATGAATTAGCTAAAGAAGAAAAAATAAATTTTGATTATACTGAATTAATTGCTTTTTTAAAGGGTGAAATAGCAAGAGAAGATAGAAAACCAAGAATTAGAATGAAAACTGATGAATTTGGTAATGATTTATCATATAATTATGGAATAGATAATTTAGAACAAATACTAGAATTAACTTCAACAGGATTAAGTTTAAATGATGCTTGTAGTAGTTTAGGTTTAAATAATGATCAAAAATGTGTTGTAGCATTAATTTTTGCAAAAAATTGTTATGCAGGTAAAGATTATACATTAGGCGATCAATATTTAAAATTAGTAGAAAGAACAAAAAATAAATCAAAACCAACATTATCTTTATTTGAAGAAGTAAGAAGAAATAAGAGATTTTATGCAAATAGAGTAGATGAAAACAATAAACCATTAGTTTTAACTCGAAAAAAGAAAGTTTAAAATTTAATGAGTTCTAAAGTATCGTACTTTAGGTGTATAGTTATCAATGATATGAGATCAAAAATTCGTAAAAAAATTAATTAGGAAGCTGTACATTAGTACTAGCTTCTTTTAAAATATTTCTTTTTTGGATTGGAAAAATTCATCCAAGTACTTGCTTTGAAATATTATTAGAACATCTCAAATAATTTTCTATTTGTTTTATTAAATCATGATAAGAGTAAAATCTTGCCTATTATCAGTTTAAATTGTTAATGGCTTATATTCAAAGTAAAAGATAGCACGTTTTATAAAATCAACAGTCGAATATTAAGATTGTTCCTTATAAGGATAGATAAATGATTTACGAGAAGCTTAATCAATTATAATATATTGCTAAAATTTCTCACCATCATTTCCGGAATAGCAATCTTTAGGAATACATTTAACATCCATTTGCCATTTAATACCAATGTTAGTAGGAGTATCATAATGTTTAGGAATATATTTAGAGTGTTTTTCTTTATTAATATAAAGATTCATTTTTCTCAGCAATCTAAAGAATGAAGAAGCATGACTTTAATATCCATAATTTACTCTTAATTTTCCGGATAATTCACATAAAGAAATATTAGGGCTTCTTTTTATCAGATTTTTAATCAATTTAATTTCTGTATCAGTATGAGCATTAGAATATTTAGATTTATCCATTAAAGACTCTTTAGTACCATCAAATTTTTTATTCCAACGCATAAGGGAAGATTTAGGACTTTTATATCTTCTGCATACAAAATATATAGAATAACCATTTCTATATATTTTGGTTCTTTGTCAAATAGTGTTGGTGAACAATAAATTTGATAAATGAATTGATTATGAAGGGTGATGAAAATCACCCTTTTATAATGCCTTTAATTAAGAAAATACGAGATATAAAATGATCAAA
>CALVKI010000050.1 GCA_944332635.1 uncultured Bacilli bacterium | reverse complement strand
ATTATATTGATGATATAATATATGATAATAATTATAGACCAAGTTATGCACTAAATTATAAAACCCCAATTGAGTATAGAACTCAACTAGGGTTTAAATAGTTCTTTTTTACTGTCTACTTTTTATTGACAACTTCACTTATTCAGCTTCTTTTTTTGCTATGACAGATTTCCCTTTGTAGTTTCCGCATTTTGGACAAACTCTATGAGCTTTAATCATTTCACCACAAGTTGGGCACTTTACCATACCTGGAACTTCCATGGCATTATGACTTCTTCTCATTCTTTTTCTAGTCTTTGAAACTTTACGAAAAGGAACCGCAAACATTTGAATGTCTAATTTCATCATATTATCACTCCTCTTTCATCTTATCTAATAATTCACTAAATGGATTGTTACTTTCTGCAAGTTCATTCTCACTTACTAATTTCCATCCGTCTCCTCGAAATTTAGAAAAATCTTCAACTTTTGTAAATTGTAGAGGGACCTCTAGTACAATATTTTCCCATAAAAATGAAAATATATCAAGTGTATTTTCATTTTTTTTACAATTTTCTTCTATTATATCATCATATTTAATAGAAAACGGATATTCTATCGGTTCTAAAGAAATAGAATCTTCTATTATCATATTTCCTTCTATTTTACAGTTAATACTGTCTACTTCCACATCAATGTCATCTTCACCTGGTGATAAATATACATAACCATTAACTTTAACATCTGCTAATTTTTTTACTCCTGTAGTCCCAAAATAGTCTTCTGGTATTGTATAAACATTAGTGATATCTATTTTATCTGCCACATGACTATGTAGGACTGTTAAATCAATATTCATATAACATCACCTAATTTCTATTTAATATAGCTACTTCTCTATCATCCTCTAAAATTTGTATTTTCCCATGAAAATGCCTAACTGCCCCAGCCTGTAGAGTAGTATCTTTTGTTGTCCAAATACGAATTGTGTACTCTTCTTCTGCTAGTGCTTTCACCTTAGTCTGTGCTAATATTCCATCATTTAAATCTATTAAACTATAAATTTCTGTTTTCTTATTATTTTTAATTGCTACTTTAACAATATCTTTAGGCATCTGGTATTCGCCACATCCATCTTCAAAAATCATTTCTAAATCATCTACTAATCTTATCGTATAATTTACTGGAATTGTCATATTGTTTTTTATTGTAAACGTATATGCCTGAGAAGCTAGACCTACTGAATCTGTTACGGGCGTAACTCTAGTTAATGTTACTTTATCCCCTGCTTCTTCATGAAAAGTAATGTCAAGTGATTCTGAACTGTAATCGGTATTTCTTTCGTTTTGAAATTTATAATATATGTGATGAGTTGCAAAAATAGCTAACACTAATATAAAACAAATAATTAGTGCACTCTTTATTCTTTGTTTTCTATAATTGTAATACATAATACACCTCTGTTACTATGATAATATTTATCTCTTATTTCGTCAACTTTTTTATACTGTTAAATTTATCATGTTTAAAAAATCAGTAGCAACTTTTTCAGGGTTCTTTCCTACTTCATCAACTTGATAATTTAAATCTTGCATTACTTCATCTGTTAAATATGGTCCTAATGCATTTAAGACCTTTTCAATTTCGGGATACTCTTTTAAAGTATCACTTCTTACTAGTGGTATTGCATAGTATGGTGGAAAAAAGTTTTTATCATCTTCTAACACTGTTAGATTAAATTTTTTTAGTAATCCATCTGTTGTGAAAGCATCAATTACTTGTGCATTGTTATTTTGTAAAGCCGTATATCTTGGACTTCCATCAATTCCTATTGTATCTTTAAAATTTAAACCATATTCTTTTTTTAAACCTGGAAGTCCATCTTCTCTATTGATAAACTCTAAGGTTGGAGCAATAATTAAATCATTAGCTACTCTTGTTAAATCACTAATAGTCTTTAGGTTATATTTCTCAGCTGTTTCTTTCGTTACAGCTAAAGCGTAAGTATTATTAAAGGCCATTTGATTTAAGACCTCAACATTGTATTTTTCTTTCATTTCTTTTTTGATAGTTTTATATACTTTATCTACATCTGATATAGGTTTATGCTTTAAGATATCTGTATAGTCAGTTCCTGCATAATCAATGTATAAATCTATATTATTGTTTGTTAATGCAGAAAATACAACCTGAGCTCCTCCTAGGTTACATTCTTCTTCCACATTAATGTCTGTATTATTTTCTATTGCGTGTGATGTCATATAACAAAGTATTTCTTGTTCTGTAAAATCTTTACTGCCCACATGGATTACATCACCTGATTTTTTTGAAAAGTCTATTTCATGTAGAAATAAGAAAGCAATTAAGATAATTGTTCCAATGACTATAATTTTATTTTTTCTTTGGGATTTTTTTATATTTTCTTGATTGTTCTTGTCACTTTGTAAACTAAGTGGTGTTACTAATTTTTCTATTGCTCCAAAGAATTAGTCTACTAAAAGGGCTAAGATACATGCTGGTATTGCTCCGGCTAAAATCTGATAGTTGTTTACGGTACGAATACCAGAAAAGATTAAATATCCTAATCCTCCACCACCAATAAATGCTGCCATTGTCATAAGGCCTACGGCACTAACTGAAGAAATTCTAACTCCGGCCATAATAATTGGTAGGGCTTGAGGAATTTGAATTTTGGTAAGTATTTGGGCTCTTGTAAGACCAATTCCTGTTGCGGCTTCTATTGTTGATGATGGGATATTTGTAATTCCTGTATAGGTATTCTTAATAATTGGCAAGAGCGAATACAATACAACCACCACTATTGCTGGGGCAGTACCAATACCTAAAAATGGTATCATAAATCCAAGAAGAGCCATGCTTGGTATCGCTTGAGTTACACTTGTAATTCCTAATACTGGTTTATTCAATTTCTTTTTATAACTTATTAATATACCAATAGGCACTCCGATAATAATCGCAATGATTAAAGCTATTGCTGTTAATTGAATATGTTCTATACATAGAGAGAGGATTTGGTCTTTATTTTCTAACATATAATCAAAAAATTCCATTATTCATCCTCCTCTGTAAACTGCTGACTTAATGCTGTAATTAAACTACTTCTTGTAATTAATCCAGTTAATCTTTTTTCTCTATCCACTACTGGTATTGTTGCTGATTTAGTATCTTTTATTAATTTTGCTAAATCCACAATAGAATCGTTTTCTTTTACTGATACAAAATCTTTTTCAATATATTCTTTAATGGTATTTGCTTTTTTATTTTTCAAGCTTAAGCTTTCTGCATATAAGATTCCTACTAACTTTCTTTCTTCATCTATTACCATTAAACTATCTACTTTGGTCATACGCATTTTATTAATACAATAAAATTTTGTATCATATTCTTTACAGGTAATTGGTCTTGTAATCATGATATCTTTTACTTTAATAAATTCTGGTGAATTCCAAATTCTTTTATGTCCTACAAAGTTTTCTACAAAATCGTTAGCTGGATGCTTTAATATATTTTCTGGTGTATCGTACTGTACTAACTTTCCTTGATCCATGATAGCAATCTTATCTGCTAACTTAATTGCTTCATCCATGTCGTGTGTTACAAACACAATGGTTTTATGAAATTTTCTTTGCAATCTTAAAAGTTCATCTTGAAGAGCCGTTCTACTCATAGGATCTAGAGCACTAAAAGGCTCATCCATTAATATTATTTTAGGATCTGTCATAAATGCTCTAGCTATTCCGATTCGTTGTAACTGACCCCCAGATAGTTCATTCGGATAGCGATCTAGTAATTTTTCATCTAAACCTACCATTTTCATCATTTCAGTTACTCTTTTTCTTCTTTTTTCTTCTGGCATTTTTTCTATTTTGGCAATAATTTCTATGTTTTCTCTTATAGTCATATGAGTAAAGAGTCCAGTTTGTTGTATGACATATCCCATTTTTCTTCTTAATTTGACATCATTAATATTTTTTATATTTTGTTTATTAATTGTAATTTCTCCTGATGTTGGAGATATTAATTTATTAATCATTTTTAAAGTTGTCGTCTTACCGCAACCAGACTCACCAATTAGACATACTAAATCTCCGTCTTCTATAGTAAGAGAAATATTCTTTAAGACAGTGACATTTTTATAACTTTTACTAACATCTTTAAATACAATCAAAACTACTCCTCCTATTCTTTTACTTTTATATTATAGCACGCTGTAATATTTTTTTATTATCTATTTTTATTTTTTAAAGAAAAAAAGAGCTTTAATAAACTCCTTTACATATCTTTACTTTTTAAGGCTTTGATAAAGCGAGACCAAATTTTCTCATTAGAATAGTTTAAAATTCCCACTTTATAAACTCTTAATCCATATTTTGTCATTAAAATTATTGTAATTATTAAGACAATAATAGAAATAATAACATCTATCATGTTAATTTGACCAATTATGTATAGTGATGGTGATACTAAACAAGAAATAAATGGTACATAAGATAATATTCTTATTAATATAGAGCCATCAAACATACCGGCCATAATCGCTAAATAGTATCCTGCTAATAGTACTAACATGATTGGTGTTTGAATCTGTTGAAAGTCTTCCATATTGGTTGTCATGGCTGCTAATATTCCAGCGATTAGTGAATAAGCTAGGAATGATAATATTAACATAACTATAATTGCTGGAAGAAGGGTTAAAATTTTATCTAAAAATCCTGATTCAACAGTTGCTGTTAATAAACTATCTATGCTTGGATCGATTGATAATTTTCCTTTGGTACTAATTAAAATTCCAACTATAGAGTATAAAACTAATAATAGTCCTTGTATAATGATAAATACATTACTAGCTACTACCTTTGATAATAAGTGAGTTTTAGGACTAACGTTTGAAATAATAATTTCCATACTTTTTGTGGTCTTTTCTTCACATATTTCTCCACCAATCATTTGAACTAGAAAGATAATTAACATAAAGAACGGAAGAATCAAAGTTGGAAAAACACTTCCCATAACCATTTCCATATTTTCATCTACTGATTTTTTATCATTTAATACTATTCTTTCTGTTGTAATTGGTGATGATATTTTGGCAAGTAATATTGGATCTGTGTTTGTTTTCACTAAAGCAACACTTGTTTTGGTTGCGTTCAACCCTTGAGAAATATATTGATATGTTGTATTATCTATTTTTTCTTTGCTAATTACTTTTGCAATTATAAATTCATCTTTATCATTTTCAAAAATGATTGCTACTTGATTATCTTTTAAGTCTTTTTTTAGTTCTTTTTCAGACTTATTACTTTCTTTTATAGTAATTTTTGCATCTTCATTTTCCTTTTTTATTGTTTTAATACTTTGTTCAAATATAGGATAAGATATTTCTGTTTTATCTACTACTAATATTTTAGTATTTTCACTAAAATCTCCGCCAAAAAATGAAATAATTGAATTAATGTTGATTAAAGCAATAATTACTAGAGCTAACATAATGTTTACCCCAATAAACCATTTTGATTTTATTTTCTTTTTTAAACTTTGCTTTGTTAAATACCAAAATTTATTACTCATGTACTTCACCTACTTTCGCAATGAAAATTTCATTTAGTGTTGGCTCTGTTACATCATATTTTGTAATATTACAATTTTTAATTTTTGCAAATATTTTTGGAGCTACTGTTTCTGATTCTATTTTTACTTCATATTCATCTTTTTGCTTTGTAACAGAAATAACTCCTTTAATTTCTTCTAATTCTTTTAATGGAAGTTCTTCTCCTCTGATTAAAACATTTTTCTTTTTATATTCTTTTTTAATATCTTTTACATAACCATCAACTATTGGTTTACCTTTTACTAAGATAATTAGCTTTTCACAGAAATTCTCAATATGTTCCATTTGATGTGATGAGAATATAATAGAACAGCCTTCTTTTTGTAACTTATAAATAGCTTTTTTCATTAATTCTACATTGATTGGATCTAGGCCTGTAAACGGTTCATCTAGTATTAATAATTTAGGATGATGAATCACTGCAGAGATAAACTGTATTTTTTGTTGATTGCCTTTTGATAACTCCTTAATTTTCCTATTTTCATAGCTTTCAATTTGAAAGTCTTTTAACCATTTTTTTAATTCTTTTTCTATCTCTTTTTCCTTCATTCCTTTTAATATTCCATAAAAAACAATTTGTTCTTTTACAGACATTTTGGTAAGTAAACTTCTTTCTTCTGTTACAAAACCAATTTTATCTGTAATAGAATAATCAATATGTTCTCCATCTAATAGAACTTCTCCTTTTGTTGCTTCTAATAAGCCCATGATAATTCTAAAGGTTGTTGTTTTCCCGGCACCATTCTCACCTAGTAATCCGAATATTTCTCCATCTTTTACTTCAAAAGATAGGTTGTCTACAGCTTTATTTTCACCATAATATTTTATAATATTTTTAACTTGTAGCATAACTTACTCCTCTCTATTTATATTGTAGCAACTTTCTTTTTACTTATCTATCGTTTTTTTATTATTTATTGTATAATTTTTATGAAAGGCGTGAGTAATATTGAAAAAAGTTAATTCTGATATGGATTTTATTCAAGAGGTTTTATATATTTTTATTTACCGAAATACTATTTCTAAAAATCCAACAAAAAAAATTCCTCTAGCAAAAAATCATACTATTTTTATTTGTTTTTGCTATGCTATTGTAGTCTTTTTGTTGCTTGTATGTTACTTTTTATTTTCTAATATATTTCTATATATAGCAGCAGTATTTTTATTTATCATGTTTTTTACTTGGTTTTATTATCGTT
Organism: uncultured Bacilli bacterium; assembly: GCA_944332635.1. Classification (GTDB taxonomy): domain Bacteria; phylum Bacillota_I; class Bacilli_A; order RF39; family UBA660; genus Faecimonas. Next base: position 6,023 of record CALVKI010000050.1, on the reverse strand, counting down.
CTTGTTTTGAATCGCTAAAAAAATATTTATTGAATACTGATGGTGAGACTACTGTTCATAAAGATGGAATTTCTACTCTATTAAAAGGAAAAATTTGTGTTAAAATTGATTGCCCTTGGGATACCATTTAATGTATTATTATTGAGCATTATTCTGTTTGTGTCTTGTTAAAAAAGAAAGTATATCCGGTTATTATGTTTGATATAGAAAATTATTCTAGAATAAAAAAATCTTTAGAAAAATATGATAAAATGGATTTGGTAATTGATAATAGTGAATTATATGAATAAAACTGTTAGAAAAAATTCTAACAGTTTTTATTTTTTTACTAACCCTTCTACTTTTGCTTCTTCATATGGCATTGCTTTAAACCAAAGCTCTTCTATTTATGTACTACCTTCTTTATGTGCTTTTATTAGATATATATTATGTTCTATACACTTTTCTCCATCTTTTTCATATTACAAAGTAGGAAAATATTTAATATATGTTATTTGTGGATTTAAGTTTAGAGACAGAATTGTTGTTAAATCGTCGCCTCCAATGTAGCCATTTCTTTCGTTAATAAAATTTACCATTTCCCATGTATACATCTTTCTTCTTCCCCAATTGTTTACATACTACGCATTTTGAAGAAAGGCAATATATCCACGATATGCTTCATAAATATCTGATTTAGATGTTACTTCCCATGGGGCATGCATACTTAATACTCCTACTCCACAATCAATTACTTCTACATTATAGTTGGCTAAAATATAAGCAATAGTTCCTCCTCCACCAACATCTACTTTTCCTAATTCTGATATTTGAAAAGCTATATTTTCTTCATCCATAATTCTTCTTAATTCTGCAATATACTCTGCGTTGGCATCATTACTACCACTTTTACCACGAGAACCTGTATATTTACAGAATACTAATCCATGGCCAAACTGGGAAGAATTTCTTTTTTCCATTACTGACTTATATAGTGGATCATAAGCAGCATTTACATCACTTGATAGCATCTTAGAGTGGTTCAATACTCTTCTTACCGCTAATGATGAATCATTACCCATTAAAACACAAATTTCTGCTATAGCATTGTCAAAGAAATGAGATTGCATTCCTGTTGCTCCAACACTTCCTATTTCTTCTTTATCTACTAAAATGCAGCTTAAAGTTTTTTTGGTATCTTCTATTTGTAAAAAGGCTTCTAATGAAGTATATGCACATACTCTATCATCTTGACCGTATGACATAATCATACTTCTGTCTAATCCGAAGTCTCTAGCCTTTCCTGCTGGTACAGCTTCTATTTCTGCTGATAGAAAATCATCTTCTGTTATATCATACTGTTCTTTTAAGATGTTTAAGATATTAGTCTTGATTTCTTCTTTCTCATCGCTTTTCTCTTCTGAACTATTTGATAATGGCTTATTTCCAATAATAATATCTAAGTTTTCTCCTTCTATTAATTTGGCAGTCTCTTTTTTCATTTGCTCTCCAGCTAAATGAGGAAGTAAGTCAGTAATACCAAATACTGGATCATCTTCTTTTTCACCGATATTTATATCTATTTTCGTACCATCCTTTTTTACTACTACTCCATGTAATGCTAGGGGTAATGTTACCCATTGATACTTCTTGATTCCTCCATAGTAATGTGTATCAAAGTAAGCAAACCCATCACTTTCATATATTGGATTAGCTTTTAAATCTATTCTTGGCGAATCAATATGAGCTCCTAATATATTCATTCCATTTATTATAGGCTCTTTTCCAATATTAAATAACGCTACTGCTTTTCCTTTATTATTTACATAAATTTTATCTCCGGTAACTATTTTTCTTCCCTCACTAATATATTTTTCTAAATCTTGATATCCTTTTTCTTCGGCACGTTTGATAATTTCATTTGCGGATTCTCTTTCTGTTTTAGCAACTGTTAAAAATCTTTTATAATCTTCACACAAATCATTTAACTTTTTTAAATCTTCTTCTTTATACTTTTTCCATGCATTTTTCTTTTCCATTATCTCATCCTCCTAATGTTAGTATATCAAATTTTTCTTTATTCATGAACTTTTATTTATGATATATTATTCATATAGAGATAAAGTGTACGGAGTATTTATTATGAAAAATGAAAAAAAGAGAACAATCGAATCTTATGTCGAAGAGGCTAAAACCGATATTTTTATATATTTTTTTGTTTATGGATTTTTTATTACAGCAATAATTTTATTAGCAATCAAATTGCAAGTGGTTTTTATTTACTTAATTATATTACCTTTTATATGCTTTTTTATCAACCGAATCTTAGTTTATAAAAAAGTTATACGTATAAATACGTATTTAAATACTAATGGATTAAAGGAAGTTGGTCAAAATATTCTTTTTTGGAATAATGATAATTATTTTTTAACTGAAGAATATTTTATTATTTTAAATAAAAAAGTTGTTGATGTTTTTTCTTATCAAGATGTCAAAACTATTCAAAAAGAAATCAACTATTATTTTGGTTCGCATGCTTCTCATCATGACTATTTACATATTAAATTAAATAACAATAATACATATAAGATTATTATACATTTCAATCGTAGTCATCTTTCTCTTCAAAATGCTATAGATATTTCAGATTTTTTAATAAAGAAAAATGCGAACATTATTATAGAAGAACAAATTGTTAAAGTTTGTGATAAAATTTTAAAATAAAAAAGAAGAATTATGATTATAATACCTTTAAAGTTCACACTAAATAAAAAGAACATAGAAATATGTTAAAATATATTTAGAAAGAACTTTGGAGGTGTTTTTTCATGGGTAAGCATAAAAAATGGACTTTGGAACAAAAAATACAAATAGTAAAAGAATTCAAGAAAGGTGCTACTATATCATATTTAAATAATAAATATGGAATATCAGGTATGGGTACTATAAGTAGTTGGAATCAAAAATATGATGAAGGTAGATTAGGTATTGATAATAGAGGAAAAAGAAAATCACAACAAGTAATCGAGGATATTGATATACTAAAAAAATCTTATGCTCTTCTGATGGAAATCCGCTCTCAGCAACAGAAGAAGTTATTATAAATGGTATAAAATTGGCAAGCCGTTTGCTAATAATTTTAAACAGGAAATATCTGATGTGATATCAGAAGAGCATAACAATGTAAAAGGGATTTATGGAACAATGAGATTAAAAAAACATATAGAAAATAAATTAAAATTAACACTAAATCATAAATTAATTAGAAGATACAAACATATTCTTGGTTTAGAGACTATCAAAAGAACTAAAAAAGGACTATCAGTTTCTAGAGCAAAATAAAAGAACCTTACTAATAAGGCTCAATACTTAATTGAATGTAATTTTAATTCTGATAAACCACTTACAAAATTATCATCCGACGTAAGTTATATAAAATGTAAAGATGGAACTCTTTACTTATCAGCAATTAAAGATTACTTCAATACTGAAATTATATCATTTTCTACATCAAATAACAATGATGTAAATTTAATAAAAGATAGTTACAAAAATTTTAAACCAGCAGAAAATGCAATAGTTAATACAGATCAAGGAGCAGTTTACTTTGCTTATGAATATGTAGAACTGGCAAACAAATTAGGTTTTACAAGAAGTATGTCTCATCGTGGACACTGCTGGGAAAATTGTCCTATTGAAAATTGGTTTATGCAGCTTAAACATGAATAGTTATGTCAATTTGATAAATTAACTAAAAAAGAAGCAACAGAAGAAATCAAAAAATACGTTCATTGGTATAACAATGAGCGTATTCAAAAAAGACTTGGATACTTGTCACCTGTACAGTATCGTCTTAAATATTTAAATTAATTTATCTTTTTATTTTGTTAAAAAAAGAGAGAAGATTGATATAATGAATTATGCAATATTTAGAAGTGAACCAATTATGACTGCACACGATTTAGTACAAATTTGGTCTCATAATCAAGGAGAGAAGAAATCATATGACTCTAATCTTGATATAAGAGCTCTAGATAGTTATAAAAATTTAGAATTAGTACCTTTAAATAGCAAATATGTTAAAGGATTTAAAGAATTAAATAAAGAATATGAAAAACAGCACAATGAAAAACAAAAAACTGAAAGAAAAGAAAGACAAAGAAGTTATACTCAAATGCTTAATCAATCAAGAAATTGTGTAGCAGATGAATAATTATTTATAGCATCTCCAAAGTTCTTTGAAAATATGAGTAATGAAGATTTAATGAAATGGGCTACACCTGTATGAAATTTGTTTATGAAGATTTAGGTTATAGGAAAGAACAAGTTTTACACTCTACCATTCATTTAGATGAAAAAATGCCACATATTCATTGAGTAGTTGTGCCACTTGTTAAGAAGTTCGATAAAAAAACTAATACAGAAAGATATATTATTTCTAAAAAATAATATATTAAAGATAAAATTCATTTATCACAATTACAAGATAAATATCACGCAAGACTTACTGAAAAAGCGTTTGATTAAGAAAAAGGTATTAAAGGTAGTGATTCTAGATATATTAAGATTAAAGAAACTAAAAAATAATAGAGATTCAACATAAACTAAAAAAATATTTGATGAAATAGATAATTATTCTAACAGTTATAAATCATTAGAAGAAGACAATTTTAAATATGAAAAAGAAATTAAATTATTAAAGACACAAAATCTTAATTTAGAGTAATAAAATAAAAATTTAAAAAATATAATTAAGTCAATTTTTGAAAGATTAAAAGAATTTTAAGAGAAGTATTAAAATTTGGTAATGATAGTTCAAAAAAATTAGCAACTGATGAGGTTAAGTTTAATTACAATATTCAAAATTTTTATTCAAATGATGTATATGAAATTCCTAGAGGAACTTCTAAAGAATACGAATTATTTGATTATGCTGAAATACCTAGTTATATGAAAACGCCTAAAAAGTCTTATTATGTAGAACGTGATAAAGATGATGATTTTGAAATAAGTTTATAGTTTTTTTATAATTTTCATAATGAAATATTGAATTTATTGATAAAAACGCACTTTTTTATGGTAAAATATTAAGCACAAGGGAGGTTTACTTTATGAGTAAATACAATTTAGATAAATATTTTAATGATTCAGAAAGTGATTTTTACAGTCCAAAAATATTGGTAACTATATTAGAGGATTATTTAAAAAAAGATTTTAAAACAATAAAAAAAGATGTAGAAAGTGCTGAAATAACTATTACGGAAGAAGAAATATGTGCTTTTTTAGAGAGAAGATTTCTAGAAGAGGAACCAGAAACTAAAGAGTCTGCTCAAAAATTTGGTGCTGAAATAACGAAAGCAAGATATTGTTTTGAACCATATACATTAGAATATTTTAATAGATATTGTAGCATTGTTAAAAATAAGGCAATGCAATTATTGAATATTGTTGAAAGATTAGCTGACAAAGACTTAGTATCAATACAAGATGCTATTACTGAATTAGATATTCAGTTAGATGAAAAATTATATATTTCTAGAGAAGATATAGTTCGTTTGCTTCCACCTACTTTACATAATTATAGTATTTTACAAGAAAAGATTAATAGTGCAAATAATTTAGAAACATATTTAACTTTTAAAATGTCAAAACATTCACTATGGAGAAGTGGATGTTCTGAAGATGAAGTTTATCCGAATAAAGCAATTTTTGGATATAACCTTCACGATAATTATCTACCTGGTAATGTACCTTTATCAACAAGACAAAAAGAAACTTTGAAAGAACAGCAAAGAAAATCTATGGAAAAAACTGCAAGATCATTAATTGATTGAGTCTGTAAATAATTTTGTGTAAATAGAATCTCTTCATGATAGAATATAAGAAATGGAGAGATTTTATTATGCAAGAAAAAAATAGTAAAGGAAAACAATTATTAAAAATATTACAAGAAAATTATGAAATAGAAACTGCTCAAGATATATCTTCAGCTTTAAAAGATATGTTTAAAGATGCACTTCAAGAAATGATGAATGCTGAATTTG
>CALVKI010000049.1 GCA_944332635.1 uncultured Bacilli bacterium | reverse complement strand
ATTGGTTTTAGCTTTTCTACACTTTTATGTGCTTTCAGATGAAGTTATGACTAAATGGAAAAAGGTTGGACTTGGTATTGTTATTGGGGGGATTATAGGTAATTTAATTGATCGTATTTTATATGGCGCAGTTATTGACTATTTATCATTTAATTTTTTTGGTTATGATTTTCCAATTTTTAATATTGCGGATATTGGTATTACGATTGGCTTTTTAATTTTAGTAATTGATATTTTTAGAGGTGATAATAATGAATTTCGAAATAGAGGTAACGGAAAATGGAAAAAGGATTGATTCTTATTTAGCAGAAGAGTTGGATTTATCTAGAAGTAAAGTGCAAAAGCTTATTAAACAAGAACTTGTTACTGTTAATGGTAAAGTTGTTAGTAATAACTATAATGTTAAGTTAGGAGATACTATTATAGTGAATGATGATTTAAATTATGATATTTCTATAGAAGCAGAGGATATACCTCTTGATATTGTTTATGAAGATGATGATTTACTTGTAATTAATAAAGCAAGTGGAATGGTTGTTCATCCAGCTCCGGGGCATTATACTGGTACATTAGTTAATGCTTTATTGTATAGATTTCAATTGTCTAGTGGAGAAAAAGAAAGACCTGGAATTGTTCATCGATTAGATAAGGATACTAGTGGGTTAATGCTAGTAGCTAAAAATGATAAAACTCATGAGGCTTTATCTAAGATGATTGCTAATAAGGAAGTAGAACGGCATTATTTGGCCATTGTTGATGGTGTTATTAAACATGATACTGGAACTATTGATGCTCCTATTGGAAGAGATCCTAATAATCGTCAAAAGATGGCGGTAACTGATATTCATGGTAAGGAAGCTATTACTCATTTTAGAGTAATAGAGACATATTCTAATCACACTTTGGTTGAATGTATTTTAGAAACAGGTAGAACTCATCAGATCAGAGTACATATGGCATATATTGGTTATCCCGTTTCTAATGATCCGATGTATGGTAGAGGAAAGTCTACAGAATTTGGTCAGATGTTACATTCTAAAAGTATTAGATTTAAACATCCTACTACAGGAAAAGAGTTGTTTTTTGAAGTTAAGCCACCAAAGGAGTTTATGGATAGGTTAGAAGAGTTAAAAATTAATAAAAATTAATAAAAGTTAATAAAAGTTAATAAATCTTGCAAAAAGTAAATATTTATGCTAAAATCTAGTCAATTGGGGGAGTGGATATATTTATGAAATTATCTGCAAATCAATTTAATAACATAATCAAAGGTAGTACTTATTAGAGATTTTGACTCTTTTTGGTGCTGTTTTTTGTTAGAGGGGGATTTTTATGAAAATTAGTAATTTTGATGTGAATGAAGAAAAATTAAGAGATATTTATTTACAAAAACTATTGTTAGGAGAGTTACAGGGACCGTTGACGGGAAAAGCATCAATTGACAAGCCTTGGTTAAAACATTATGTAGAATTACCTGATTATAAACAAAATGATAAAACGGTTTATCAAGAGCTAATTGAACAAAATAAAAATAGAGAAAATCGATTAGCGCTAGAATATTTTGGCACAAAGGTTAGCTTTGGTGAACTTTTTAAGAAGATTGATGCTACGGCTAAGTCATATTATGCAAATGGAGTTCGAGAGGGCGATTTTGTAACGATATGTGCTGCTGGTGTTCCAGAGACAGTATATTCATTTTATGCTTTGTCTAAAATTGGTGCTGTTTCCAATATGATTGCACCACATTTTGATCATGAGCAACTTGTAAAAAGAATAGAGGATTGTAATAGTGATGTTTTAGTTGTTATGGATACATTTTATGATGATATTAAAGGAGCAATTGCTAAATCGCGTATTAAAAATACAATTGTTATCCCAGCATTAAATGCATCTTTACTTGGATTGGTGACTAAAAAGCATAAGATTGATAGAAATAATAATGAGGTATATTGGAATGAATTTATAAAAGAAGGTAAAGGTGTTGAGAATGTTCCTGAGTGTAAATATACAGTAGAACAGCCTTTGGCAATGGTTTATTCTAGTGGAACTACCGGAGCAGCTAAAGGAATTTTGTTGACTAATGATAGTTTCCAGAATTCTGTACATGCATATGATAAAATGGGTTTTGATTTTCGGGCAGGTTTAAAATTATATCAAATTGTTCCACCTTGGTTTTCCACCGGATTGAGCACTTCAATTCACTTACCATTATCTAAAGGTGTTTCAATATTTATGGATCCTAGATTTGACCGTGAGCATTTTGTTAAGAATATTGTTAAGGCAAAGACAAATTATACATTAGCACCGACAAGTATGTATGAAGGTTTCTTAGATAAATCTCTAATTAAGAATAAGGATTTATCACATTTAACTTATCCATTTGAAGGTGGTGAACCGTTAAGTCCTGAACTAAGAAGTGCTATTGAAGCTGTTTTTAGAGAGAACGGAAGTGAAGCTGATTTAAAAGTAGGCTATGGTCAATGTGAAGGTGGAGCAGGAATTACTACTGAAATTATTAATTGTCAACATCCAAAAGGAACTGTTGGAATCCCTCTAGTAGGTGTAACTATAGGAATATTTGATGAAGATAAAAATGAATTGACTTATGGTCATAGAGGAGAAGTTCTTGCAAGCACACCTTGTAGAATGAAAGAGTATTATAAGAATGAGGAAGCAACACAGCAGTACTTTTATGTCGATGAAAATGGTAGAAAATGGAATTGTACTGGTGATATTGGATATATGGATGAAGATGGATATTTATATATAGAAGGAAGAGCTAATGATTATAGTATGGTGGGAGATAAAAAAGTTTATAATTTTGATGTTGAGTCGGTTATTAAAAATGTGGATGGAATTGCAAATGTAGATGTTTTAGAGAAAAAAGATGAAGTAGAAGAAAATAAGATGGCTGTTCATATTGTGCCTACTAGTGAATTTATGACATCTATCAGTAATAATCCAGAAGTATTAGCCGATAAAATATATGAACTTCAAACATTGATTTATGATAAATTGCAAGATGAGAGTTTAATTCCTACAATATTTAAGATTAGGGAGTCATTCCCACATGCTAAATCTGGAAAACGTGATACAGTAAGTATGATGTATGAAACAGAAGGTTTTATAAAATGTCCATATGAAGCAAAAAAGACTGAAAAAGTTAAATAGCAAGCAATTATTACTTCAAATTAGTATCATAAGAATGTAGATTCTTCTTTTACATTCTTTTTTTTATGCTATAATTAATAATAGAGGTGATAGTATGATAGTATCAAATATGACGATGTTGATATTCTTTTGTATTATATATATGGTATGTTTGTCGGTAATTTATTTTTCAAAGCAGAGAATAAATAATCAAGAAAATAAAATATATAAAAAATTAATAGTTTTAAATATAATAGGTTTAATTATTCAACTAATGTGTGATTATGTATCGTATAAGTATGATTCTATTAATCCAATTTTTTCTAATTTTATATTAAGAATATATTTAGTTTATTTTATATTGTGGATCAATCAATTTATGTCTTATCTTATTGCTATAACAAGGGATAAATTTGAAAATAAGTGGTTTAAAATATTTACAATAGTTGAAAGTATTATTGCTTTTATATTGCCATTTAAATTGTATACTGATAACGTTAAAGGAATTTATTATACAACGGGTCCAGCTATCGATTTTACATTCATACTTTCAGCAATCATAATCACTATAATGATTTTTTTAGTTATTAAATATTGGAAAAAGAGTGATAAAAAGAAATTAATCCCGATTTTGTTATTTGCAATTTTTGGATTTTTTGCTGCAGTATTGCAGATGTCACATCCTGAATTAGTTATTACTACAGTTGCTGAAAGTTTAGTATGTTTTATTATGTATTTCACAATTGAAAATCCTGATGTTAAGAT
>CALVKI010000048.1 GCA_944332635.1 uncultured Bacilli bacterium | reverse complement strand
TTTAGGATATTTAATTCTTAACTCTTTTTCGGTTTTAAAAGTATCTATTATCATAATAATATTATATTACAAATTAAAACAACCTCAAAGAGGTTGGCGAATGAAATTTATTTCATTCTTTTTTTATAAAAAAATGGAAGTGTATAGAAAACATATCATTTGTTTAATATGCCTAATTATTTCCCAACATCTAAAAAGTTTTCAGAAAAAGAAAATATTCTATGATTAAATCAGCATCTATCCATAATATATAGTAACAAATCGGTGAAAAATAGCATTAAATAATTGGTTTATTATCACTTTTATGATAAACTAATATAAAATAGAGGTGATTTTTATGGAAGATAACAAAATAACATTAACAACCCCAGATAATAAGACAGTAGAAGTAGAAGTTCTAGATATCTTTAATGTTGTGGGTTATGAAGGAAAAGATTATATTATGTATACACTCGGAGAAAAAGTAGATGAAGAAAATGAAAAAGTATATATATCTATTTTAAATGATAAGGGTGATAATAACTTTGAACTAGTAAGTATTACTGATGATAAAGAATGGGACGCAGTAGAGAAGGCTATTCAAGAAGAAATTACGTATGGAGACGATATGAAAGATGAATAATTCAGAAAACACTTATAAAACAATGCTAGAAAAAGCTTTGTATAGAATTACAGATGAAATTAATCTACTAGAAGAACAAAAAGATGGTTTGTTTAGTATAGTAAAACAAACAGAGAAAAAAATTGAACGCCTTCGCATAGAACAGGCACAACTTCAAAGAGAATTAGCAAAACGAAACGAAGAAGATTTTTCTAGAGAAGAAGGAATAGTTGAAAAAATTGTAGATGGAAGAGTTTCAAAAGCTAATCAAAAAGAGAACTCTTATGAAGAAAAAATCAAAAATCTAAACAAATTAAAAGCTAATGCCAAATCTAATGCTGGTCGACGTAACATTGAACGAAAAATTGTTCGGGAACAAACAAAGATGTTTAGATATAGAAAGTATGTAAAATTAGTAACTACAGTCCAAAGAGCAACTATTATACCAAAGTATATGTTGGATAAATATAGATTAGGTAAATTTTCTAAAAGACAAGGAAATGTAAATTATTATGAAAATAAGGTTGCTGAAACGGAGTGTAAACAAAGTTTATTGAATCCTGAAGAGAGTATAGTAAATAAAGTTCAATCTGTATATTATGATATAAAAGGAAAGTACTATGCTAAAAGATTAGATAGAGCAAATAAAAAACTAGAAAAACTACAACAAAAAGGAGTACAAAATCGTATTTTAGGAGCAAATGTTGCTACAATAAACAAAAAAGATACAGATAAGTTACGTCAAAGGATGAATGGGCATAAAGAAAAAATAGAATCTATACCTCTACGGCTACCAGCAGTAATATATCCAACTTCAATACCAAAAAATATTACAGCTGAAACTCTTGCAAAAGAAGCTGTAGATGGTATAAAAGCAAATCTAGCAACAAATAAAAGTGAAGCTTATACAAAATCAGTATAAAGGAAAGAATATCTTTTCTTTTCTTTTTTGAAATGATATAATATAGCGAAAAGGAGGAGAGTATATGTTTGTAGATGAAGTCGAAATAAGAGTAGAAGCAGGAAATGGTGGAGATGGGTGTACAGCATTTCGTCGTGAAAAATATGTTCCTATGGGAGGACCATTTGGTGGAAATGGCGGGCACGGTTCAGATATCATTTTTAAAGTAGATGAAGGACTTCATACTCTTCTAGATTTAAGATATCAAAAATTAATTAAAGGAAAAAAAGGTGAAAATGGAAAAGGGAAAAATCAACACGGAAAAGGTGCTGATCCGATTATTATTAAGGTCCCACAAGGAACAGTAGTAACAGATTTAGATACAGGACTAGTATTGGCTGATTTATCAAAAAAAGATGACCAAGAGATAATTGCTAAAGGTGGTCGTGGTGGAAGAGGTAACACAGCATTTAAGACTCAAACAAATACAGCTCCGGATTATTCTGAAAATGGTGAAGAAGGAGAACAGAAGAATTTAAAAGTAGAAGTCAAAATGTTAGCTGATGTAGGATTGGTAGGACTTCCAAGTGTTGGAAAAAGTACCATCATTTCTATGGTTTCAAGATCAAAACCCAAAATAGCTGCCTATCACTTTACAACTTTAACACCTAATTTAGGAGTAGTAAAAGCAAGCGATGGAAGAAGCTTTGTAATGGCCGACCTTCCTGGATTAATAGAAGGGGCTAGTCAAGGAGAAGGTTTAGGAGATAAATTTTTAAAACATATTGAAAGAACAAAAGTAATTGCTCATGTCATTGATATGAGTGCAAGTGAATTAAGGGATCCATACGAAGATTATCAATTGATTAATAAAGAACTAGAAGCTTTTAATGAAAAACTGATAAAAAAACCTCAAATTATTATTGCTAATAAAATGGATATACCAAACGCAAAAGAGGAATTGACAAAGTTCAAAGAAAAGATAGGAAAAGATATTGAAATATACGAAATATCCGCAGCAACTAATACGGGTCTTCAAAAAGTAATTGACCGCCTAGCTGATTTAGTCGATGAAGTACCAAATAGTCCACTATATGAAGAAAGTCAAATTGAAAGTCATGTATTATATAAATTTAAGAAAGAAGAACCATTCACAATTACAAAAGATGGTGATGGAACCTGGGTAATCTCAGGAAAAGAAATAGAAAGAATTTTCAAAATGACCAAATTTTCATCAGATGAAGCTGCTTATAAATTCGCTAAAAAATTAACTAAGATGGGAATTGATCAGAAATTAGAAGAACTAGGTGCAGAAGAAGACGATCAAGTAAGAATATTAGATTTCTACTTTAATTATAGAAAATAATTGATTTAAGTAGTGATCATAGTATAATATACAAGGAAAGAAGGAAATTTTTATGAATACAGAACAGATATTAGAAAAAATAGACAGTGTAATTACAAATATAAAAAATTTAAACTTTACTGGAAGCGATGCCCCAAATATTGATATTGCACAAATTATGATGTGTAATGTTCAAGTCGCAGAAATAATGGCTGAATGTATGAAACAAAATTTGTTTGAACATATTGGTGAGAGAGTATATGAATGCCAAATTGCTGTAAGAGAGATAGATATAGCATGGGATACACCCCATCATCCATTCTTTTTACAAAAGGAGATAATAGATTTTTACAGTGCATTTAAATTGCATCAAATTTTAGGTACATATGAGATACCAGAAGATGAAACTATGAAAGAAAGAAAAAAGGATTTACTATGCCGAAGTATGAATGCAGCATTCTCTGCTTGGTTAGGACAGGATGTAAAAGGTGAACTTAATAACATAAAAGAAAGTCTTGAGACTTATAAAGCAGGAGGCAATCAACAATTCGTACTTGAAATTGAAGCAATGAATAATATGAATTGCAAGAATTTAGCTAATGAAGGAAAACAGAAAATCAAAAGATAGTATAAAAAATTAAGCATATTGAAATAGTCATCATACTTATAAGGTTAAAAAAACATCATTAAATCAAAATTATAATATGTTGAGTGTATATGATGGTATTTTAAATTCAAAAGCAAATATTCTTAATAAAAAATAAAATAAAAAAATGTCATATGAATCAAAATTAATCATGATTTAGAATAATTAGTTTAAAAGAAAACATAAAAACCTCTTTTTTATATTGTAAATGTAGACTAATTGAGGATTGAAGATGAAAAAGATTTGCGTTATAATTAACATAAGATAAAGTAAGTAAAAGGATTGAGGATTATGATGAATGTAGATTTTTTAAAAGAAAATGGAATTGACATTGAAAAAAGCTTAGAGTTATTTGGGGATATCAAAACATATAATGATACGATTGGTGAATTTATTCTAGGTGCATCTTCTAAGCTACCAAAGCTAGAAGAGTATAAAAATAGTAAAGATATGAATAATTATGCAATTTATGCGCATTCTTTAAAAAGTGATGCAAGATATTTTGGTTTTACCAAGTTAGCAGAATTAGCAGAAAGTCATGAAATGAAAAGTAAGGTAGGAGACGTTTATTATATATATGAAACTTATGATGAACTAATAAATGAGGTTAATCGTTTAATTCATGTGATTAAACAGTATTTAGGAGAAGAGAATCCAGCATCATCATCAGAAAAAGCAACACAAGGAACTGAAAAAAGAACTATTATAACTTCTAGAGAAGTATATACAGTACCAACAATTTTAGTAGTAGATGATTCTAATATTGTTAGAAACTTTGTTAGTAGAATATTCAGTGATTCTTATACAGTGGGAGTAGCAAAAGACGGAAAAGAAGCATTAGAAATTATTGAAGCGAACAGAGGTTTTAATAATATCAAAGCGATTTTACTAGATTTAAACATGCCACAAATAGATGGTTTTGCAGTATTAGATTATATGCAAGAAAACAACCTATTACAAGAAATGCCCGTATCAATAATCTCAGGAGATGCAAGTAAAGAGACGATTGATAGAGCATTTACCTACCCAATAGTAGATATGATAAGAAAGCCATTTAATGATACAGACATTAAAATGGTAGTAGAAAAAACTATCTTCTTTAAAGAAATGCAATAAAAAAGATAAGCTAAAATTATAATACCTTTAAAGCTTGCTCTAAATAAAAAATATAAATATATGCTAATATTTATTTAGAATGAGTTTTGAAGGTGTTTTTTCATGGAAAAAAAGGACTACTACAACCATAAAAAATTTTAAAAGAATAAATAAGAATCAATTATATCATATATGATGAATAAGTTTCTTCAATCTTAACAACTGTTAGTGATTGAAATAAAGAATATGTAAAAGAAAGTTTGTAAAGAATAATTATAAAAAAACAATCAAAAACTGGATAGTATGGATATATCAAAACTTGATGCTTTTTCTATAAAAAATCATACTAAGTAACATGAAATGGATATGAATGAATATTAGTGAAGACATAAAAACATAAACATTAAATACAATTAATAATTATAACGATATCAGTACAAAATAATATTAAAACAATATCACAATACACAACCAAGTATGAACCTAAGATAAAACTATCATCTTCAAAATAATAAATATAGAAATAAAAAATAATATTAAATGGAAAAATAATTAGAAGATAAAAAATATTAGAATCATAACTATAAAAATCTCTAAAAAAGTTAACAGTTTAAAGAAAAAATAAAGCAAAATTTTATCTGATATAAGCTATATTAAATAGAAAGATAAAATTCTATATTTATCTGCTATTACCCATCTCTACAATGCAAAGATTGTATCACTATTTACATCAAATACAATGTTATTAATTAAAATAAATCATGTAAAAGGTATTATCATTATATAAAAATGAATAATTTATTTTCTTAGACATATGTTTATTTGGCAAAATTAAAAGTATTTACAAAATTTATGTTTCAATACTATAAAAGACATAAAAAATACGCTCATTGTTATAACAAAGAACGTACTTATAAAACTTGAATGTTTATTATTTCGTCAATATAGGTTTTAATATGACTAATTTTCATTTTTAGTGAGTGTTTGACAAGAGATAGAGATTAATCTACTTTATTTTCTTCCTCAAGTCCTTTTTCAACTCGTTTTTTGATAATATCAATCAATTGATTTTTAAGTTCTTGGTCTGCATTTTCCCAAATAATTTCTAAAAACACTCCAAGCCCAGGTAGAGTGACTTCATCTTGTGAAGCAACGGATTCATCGATTGCTCTTTTCAAAGTATCATAGTTGTCTCCTTTAAAATTATTAATAATATGTTCTCTAATGCTTAAGTTCATCATTTATCCCTCCTAAACTTATTATGAATAACTGATAAAAAAATTATACTAAATTTATAAAATAAAAGAAGAAGATAAAGTAAACTATCTTTTCTTTCCATTTTATAGTACAATTAAATTGGTGATAAAATGGAGTTACAAATAGATAATAATCGATATCCAGTAGAAATAGTACGAAAAAAAACAAATAAAAATACTTATATAAGGATAAAAAAAGAGATGAAAATCCAAGTGACAACTAATTTCTTTACGAGCGAAAAAATGATCACCAAATTAATTAAAGAAAATACTGATAAAATTAGAAAAATGTTAATCAACCAAGAGAAAAAAAATGAAAATAATATTGGATTTTTCTATTTAGGAAAGAAATATGATATTATATATGTGGAGTACTGTGATATTAGATTAGGAGAAAATAAAGTGTTTTTAAATAAAAATTTAGATTTAGATAAATGGTACAAAAACCAAGCAAAAATACTGTTCAAAGAACATTTAGATAAAGTTTATCATAAGTTCTCTAAAAAGATACCATACCCAGACTTAAAAATTAGAAAAATGACTACAAGATGGGGAGTATGTAATACAAAAACTAAAACAATTACTCTAAATTTAGAATTAATTAAAAGAGATACCAAGTATTTAGATTATGTTATTGTACACGAATTAGCACATCTGATTCATGCCAATCACTCCACTAAATTTTGGAGTTTAGTAGAAGAAAACATGAAAGACTATAAAAAATATCGGAAGGAGATGAAAGAGTTCTAATGGTAATAACAAGTTTAGATAACGAAAAGATAAAAAAATATAGAAAATTAAAAAAAAGAAAATATAGAGAAGAATATGGAGAATTTATTGTTGAAGGAATGCATTTAGTGTTAGAGGCTTTCAAAAGTGGAATTATAATTGAACTAATTATGGAAGAAAATTCCGCTATCCCCTTACCATGTCCATATGTTTACGTGACACAAGAGATAATTGAAAAAATATCTGATTTAGATACACCAACAGATATTATGGCGTTATGCAGAAAGTTGCCTAATCGAGATATCATTGGAAATAAATTATTGATTTTAGATGAAGTGCAAGATCCAGGAAATTTAGGGACAATACTTAGAAGTGCAAAAGCTTTTAATATTGATACTGTAATATTGTCCGAAAATACAGTGGATTTATATAATCCTAAAGTAGTCAGAGCAACACAAGGAATGTTATTTCATTTAAATGTAATTAGTAGAAAAATAGATTCGATTATAGACGTAATTAAAAATAGAGATATACCCGTATATGGGAGTTCTGTTGACTATGGTATAGATGTATGTGAACTAAATAAAAAAGATCGTGAGAAATATGCCTTAATTGTAGGAAATGAAGGCAATGGAGTACGAACTACTACCTTAGAAAAATGTGATAAAAGACTATATATTAAAATGAATGAAAGAGTAGAAAGTTTAAATGTTGCTGTTGCAACAAGTATTCTTCTATATGAGTTAAATAAATAATGGGAAAAATATTTTTAGGAAAGATAACATCAACTCATGGAATTAAAGGTGAATTAAAGATTAAAAGTACTTTTGCATATAAGGAAAAAGCTTTTCGTATAGGTAATCATCTAATTATTGATAACAAACAATATGAAATTAAAACATATAGAGTACATAAGGGTTTAGATATGATTACGCTAGATAATTATCGTGATATAAACGAAGTACTATTTTTATTAAAAAAGAATGTATATATATCAAAAGAAGAATTAAATTTAGCCAAAGAAGAGGTTTTAGATGAGGATTTATTAGCTTATCAAGTCGTAACAACTTCGGGAAAAAAGGGAATAATAAAAGAAATATTTTACGCAAGTCCCACAAACAAAATTATACGTGCAGTAATTGAAAAGGAAATACTAGTTCCATTTGCTTCTCCTTTGGTAAAAATAGATGTAGATAAAAAAGAAATTATAATAGATAAAATACTAGAAATGTAGGTGATAATATGAAAATTGATATTTTAACACTCTTTCCTGAGATGTTTGAAAATGTCTTTTCTTCATCTATCATAAAACGAGCAATCAACCAAAAAAAAGTAAAAATAAAGATTCATAACTTTAGAGATTATTCTATAGATTTACACCATAAAGTAGATGATACACCATATGGAGGGGGAGCTGGTATGGTATTAACCTGTCAGCCAATCTTTGATTGTGTAGAAAGTTTAAAAACCAAAGATAGCAAAGTAATATTATTAACGCCAGACGGAATTCCATATAAACAAGAAATAGCTTATAATCTGTCTAAAGAAAAACATCTAATTTTTATATGTGGCCATTATGAAGGATTTGATGAAAGAATACGTTCTCTTTGCGATTTACAATTAAGTATAGGAGATTATATACTGACTGGTGGGGAATTTGCAAGTATGGTAATAACAGATTCTATTGTAAGACTATTACCTGGAGTAATAGAAGAAGAATCTCATAAAAATGACTCTTTTAATAATAATTTATTAGATTATCCAACATATACAAAACCAAGAAACTTTCGAGGAATGGAAGTGCCAGAAGTATTATTATCTGGAGATCATAAGAAGATAGAAGAGTATAGAAGACTAGAAAGTATAAAGAAAACTCAAAGTAGAAGACCAGATTTATTAGAAAAGTAGGTGGTATGATGTATCAGGTAGCAAATAAAAAATATGAATCCAAAGAAGTAACATTTAGTGATAAGATATATGGCTTTCCCATGGCTAGTTCTAAAAAAATTTTTACTATTGGAAAATACAAAGTAAAAAACATTATAATTATTAATACTAAATTAGCTCATCCTTTAATATCAAAGAAGGTATCAAAGGAATATCAAAAATTAGTTGCTACCTTAATGGAATTATTAACGAGTGATGATGACAGTGGAGAATGCTTTAAAGAAGCACTAAACAGAATAGAGAAATTCCGTCAAGAAATAAAAAATAAATATCGTCATTTCCTAAAACAAAAAGAACTAGAAGAAATGTCTAGTCAACTAAAAGCATTTCAAAGAGAAGCTAATATGCGCTTTATAGAATTACAAACTGCATGGTATGAAATGAGTTTACAACAAGGAAAAGGAAAATAGTTTTAATAATCGCAAAAAAATTTTTTAAGTTCATGACATAAAAAGGAGTTAAAATGAAAAATAGAAATTTAGTCATAATAACCATTATTTTAATAATATGTTTATTGGGAAGTCTCTCTTATATTATTTATAAAAAAGTATTAAATGAAACAAAAATTGAACAAAAAGAAGAGGCAGAAAAGTTAAAATCAGAACATCAATCAAAAGTAGAATCACGTGCATTAACAAATATAGAACAACAACAAATTTTAATTCAAATTAAAGATTATGCAACAGCATTGGTGAAATCATATCCAATTGATGAACAACATCCAATAACAAATCAAGAGGCACTAAATTTTGCTCTAGTAAAAATAGGCACATTAAGAAATAATATCATGGAAAGTGAAATTGAAAAAATCTTACAGACATACTTTGGTAAGAACCATTCATATAAACATGAAGATATAAACTGTTTTGCAGGAGATGGTATCTTATATAAATATAACAGTGCAAAAAGAGAATACATTTTTCAAGATACACATGGACACGGAGGTCAAGGAACCTATTCTGCAGAAATATATTATATAAATGGAATGGTGGAGGACGATAAATATATAGTAAACGTTCATATTTTATATGGTGATTATTGTGGAGGAGTATGTGGCCCTACACTTAGTTATTATAAAACAAAAGAAGACAGTATGAATAGTCAAAATCCCATCTTAGGACCATATGAAGACCCTCACACTATTACCGATGAAGAATATGATATGATAAAAACAAGTTTGCCTACAGTAACATTTACATTAAAAAAAGATAATGATAATAATTATGGATTAATGACAGTACTAATATAATCAACAATAAAAATTATATTTTTCTTGCTTATTAGGAAAAATAGAGTATAATAAATTTACCAGTATATTAATATATGAAAAATAGGAAAGACATAAGTATATGAATGCTGTTTAGATGCAATAGAAATAATTATGTTCTAATAGGAAAATATACGAAATATACTTAAAAAACAACAAAAGGAAAGTAAAAAAGGTGATAAAAAATGAATAATCAAGAAGAACTTCAGAAAAAAAAATTAGCTTCTTTTATTAAAAATGGTGCAAAACCAGGGACTTTTGTTACGCAATTAGTAGTCAATGAATATTTAAAATTGTGTTATTTATCCCATGAAAGAGGAATACAAGAAGAAAAAAAGAGAATAACAAGGTTAAATTTAATAAAAGCTAGAGTTGGTGGATGTGTAGCTAGAATGTCGGGAATGAAAGGCGCTTCAGAGGCCATAGAGACATTATGTAATAGAAGAAAAGATATGTGTAATGCTCATAAAAATATACTAAAAGGTATTTCTATCACTTCCGAAAATAAAACACCAAGTAATTTGTATCAACTAATTGAACAAGATGAAACACTAGCATTATGTAAGCGTAGTTATGAGACACTTAGTAATGAGTTTGGTTGTAGAATGAAGCAATTAACTTATGATGGCAAACTAGATATTGATAGACAGTCACAAAGAGAAATTAAAGCGGGAATAATAAAAATAAAAAATTTGGGAAGAAACTATCAAAAAACATTATAAGACACGCCATTAAATAAATTTTGAAAAAAGAAAAGTCCACTTGTCTATTTTTCTTTTTCACTATAATGTAGAAACATAAGGAAGTGACTTTATGAAAATAAGATATAATTTACTAAAAACAGAAAAAAATACCCAAGCAAGATTTGGTACAATTCAAACAAACCATGGTACATATGAAACACCAATGTTTATGCCAGTTGGAACTCGTGCAACTGTAAAGTCATTATCAAAAGAAGAACTAAAAGATGAACATGCAGGAATTATTTTATCCAATACCTATCATTTATGGTTAAGACCTGGACCAGATGTAATTAAAAATTGTGGTGGACTTCATAAATTTATGAGTTGGGATCAGCCTATTTTAACAGACAGTGGTGGTTTTCAAGTTTTTTCTCTTGCTAAAAATAAAAGGAAAGATATTACTGAAGAAGGTGTTCATTTTAAAAGCCATATTGATGGACAAAACTTATTCTTAACTCCAGAAAAGTCAATAGAAATTCAAAATAAATTAGATAGCGACATTGCAATGAGTTTTGATGAATGTCCTCCATATCCAGTAACTTATGAGTATATGAAAAAATCAGTAGAAAGAACACTACGATGGGCTAAAAGAGGAAAAAAAGTACACAATAATCCAAATCAAGCATTATTTGGAATTGTGCAAGGAGGAGAATTTACTGATTTACGAGAATATAGTTGTAAAGAAACTGTAAAATTAGACTTTGATGGATATAGTATTGGAGGAACATCTGTAGGGGAAGATAAACCAACTATGTATAAAATGGTAGAAGATGGGATTCGATACTTGCCCAAAGACAAAGTAAGATATTTAATGGGAGTAGGGGATCCTATTGATATCATTGAAGGTGTAATTCGAGGTGTAGATATTTTTGATTGTGTTCTTCCAACCAGAATAGCAAGACACGGGCAAGCATTCACAAGAGGAGGAAAAATCAATTTAAATAATGCTAAATATAAAGAAGATTTAAATCCAATTGATAATTCTTGCGATTGTTACACATGCAAAAACTATTCGAAAGCATATATTAGACACCTGATAACAACAGGTGAAACTTTAGGTGGAAGATTATTATCCATTCATAATATTAGATTTTTAATAAAATTAACAGAAGAATTAAGAGAAGCAATTAAAAATGACAATATCTTAGAATATAGAAAAGAATTTTTAACTAAATATGAAGGAAAGCAGAAAAAGTAAAGACACTTTACTTTTTTTTTGTTATAATTTACATAAAAGAGAAGAGGTTAGATGATGAATAACATTAAAATACATGGAATATATAAGCATTTTAAGGGAAATTACTACTTAGTAGAAGAAATAGTAAGAAATAGTGAAACTTTGGAAGATATGGTTGTATATAGAAAATTATATGACGATGGTACCTGTTGGGTAAGACCATTAATTGACTTTTTAGAGGAAATAGATCATGAAAAATATCCAAATGTAAAACAAAAATATCGTTTTGAATTAAAAAAAATAGAAAGTGTGACAGATAAATGTAAAGAAGAGTAATATTTCGTAATTAATAATCAGATGATATTGTAAATAATCATTGTACATATAACAAATATTTTAACTTTATAATAAAAAACTATATGCAGCTAAAAAATTACCTATTGATTATAAATAATATGATAAAGATTTTTAACTAGATTTGGCACATTGAAAAAATAGAAATAAACCTTTGTATTAGTACTATGATTTTTAAAGAATATTATTATCAAGAATATGAGATAAAAATAATGTAAGAAAAAGTAATAAAGTATATTTATGGACAGATACGATACAGGAGTTTTCTGAAAAAAATACACATATTTCCAATAAGCAGAAAAACAGAAATTTGGACATAGAGAACTATTCTATAAAGAGGTAGACTAATGAATAGATGTAATTGGGTAAATTTAAACAATCCTTTATACATAAATTATCATGATAAAGAATGGGGAATTCCTATCTATGATGATGAGAAATTATTTGAAATGCTGCTGCTAGAATCTTTTCAAGCAGGACTTTCTTGGGAATGCATTTTGAACAAAAGAGAGGACTTTAAAAAAGCTTTTGATAATTTTGATTATCAAAAGATAAGCAAATATGAAGAGAATAAAGTAAATGAGTTAATAAAAAATAAAAATATTATAAGAAACAAACGAAAAATAACTGCAACTATAACAAATGCTAAAATATTTATGAATATTCAAAAAGAATATAATACTTTTTCTAATTATATATGGCATTTTACAGAAGGAAATGTAATATATGAATATGATAAAATAACTTCGTCGTTATCAGACAAAATATCAAAAGATTTATATAACCGAGGAATGAGATTTGTAGGAAGTACGATTATCTATTCTTATTTACAAGCAATAGGAGTGATTAATTCTCATGAACCAAACTGCTTTTTACAAAAGGAGGACACATGAAACAAATAATACCTTTAACTTATAATATAAAGCAATTAGAACAACAAGCATTAACCGATGGACTAGCTAACTATATACTAGGAAGAAGTTATGATAGTGCCGAAAACGGAGTAGATCAAGATTTAACAAAAGCTGTTTATTGGTATCAAAAAGGGGCCATTCTAGGTGATCCAAGAGCAATTTATGGATTAGGAGCTTGCTATTACTTTGGCGATGGGGTAGAAGAAAATAAAACAAAAGCCCATCAATTATTTATCAAAGCTTATCCAAAATTAAAAGAACTAATAACAGAAGAACAGGATATTCCACAACGACAAGCGTATACTATTTTTTGCTTAGGCGCTTATTATTATTTTGGTTTTGGAAATATCTCAGAAGACAAAACCAAAGCCTTTGAATTAATTACTTCTGCTGCAGAAAAAGGACATATTGCTGCAATCTATGATTTAGGGGCTAATTTTTATTATAATGGAATCGGTGCTGAAAAAGATTGGAACAAAGCAAAATATTATTTAGAATTAGCAGCCGATAGTAATCTTCCACGGGCTAAAAAGAAATTATTAGAGTATATATGGAAATAAATCTAGAAAATAAAATAGCAAATCCAGAACAAAGTGTTTATACAGATGTGTTAAATAAATATTAAAATGGAGAGAGGAACGCAAAACTTAGAAATATTAAGTAAAGAAGGAGATAACATGAATTATAGCTATGCAATGGGAGTTAGTGACTCTATTAAAGAATTAGAACAAAAAGGTTTTAAATCCAAAAAACAGGCGAAAGTTACAAAGTGTCTTTTCCTAAAGAAAAAGAACAAATTTGGGAGGAATATATTGCTAAAAACTTACAATGAGGTTATTGGAATGAATATTTAAAAGAAAATGAGGTTGTATTTCTATTTCATTTGGATAAAGGAATAAAAAATATATTGTAAAGAATTATCAAAATGATGAAGTACTAAAATTATGTGAAGAATTAGCAGAGACGAGATTTAAAAGTTTAAAAGAGATGTTAAAAGAAAATGATTTTTATAAAGATAAAATAAGGTGATAAAGAAAGTTGGTGACATCATGCAAGGACAAAATATGTATCTTACTTTTGGTAGTGAAATAATTTATGACGATGCCGAATTTAACATTGAAGAAAAAGATAAAGTAGGAGTCGTTGGAGTAAATGGTGCAGGTAAAACTACATTATTTAAAATTGTTTTAAAAGAAGAACGACTAGATGGTGGCAAAGTAACCATTAATAACAAAAAAATAGGTTATTTACCTCAAGAAATTAGTTTTCAAGATAAAGAAATGAATGTCCTTGATTACCTTTATAGTGCAAGGCCAATAGAAAAGTTAGAAAAAGAATTAAATAATATATATGAAAAGTTACCAAATGAAGAAGAAAAATTACAAACGAAATTATTAAAAAGAGCAGAACAAATTCAGAATGAATTAGATAGTCTACACCAATATACTGCAGAAGACGAACTTTTATCTTTAATAGAAAGTATGAAAATAGACAGTGAATTACTAGAGATGAAAGTAGGAGAGTTATCTGGAGGTCAAAAATCAAAGGTTGCTTTTGCAAGACTCCTTTTTTCTAATTCTGATATTTTATTATTAGATGAACCAACTAACCACTTAGATATGAAAACAAAAGACTTTGTTACTAATTATTTGAAGAATTATCATGGTATGGTATTAGTTATAAGTCATGATATTGATTTTCTAAATGAAGTAATTAGCAAAACAATGTTTATCAATAAAGTAACTCATAAAATAAAAGTTTACAAAGGAAACTATCATGAATTTAAAAGACTTTATGCCAACGAAATGTTGGAGAAAGAATTAAGAATACAAGCCCAAGAAAGAGAAATAAAAAAACTGGAAGAAGTAGTAAGAAAAGCAGAACAAGCATCTGCAACAAATCACAAATTAAAGAAAATGGGGCAGTCACGAAAAAAACTACTAGAAAAAAAATTAGATGAGTTAGAAACTAGAGAGGAAAAATATAAAACAGTAACCATGAAAGTAGATCCACTAGAAAAAAGTGGTAAGATTCCTCTAGAAGTAGAGAATCTAACTTTTCATTATCCCAATAAAAAAGATCTGTATAAAAACCTATCTTTTCAAATGTCTAGAGGAGAAAAGTTTTTAATTGTAGGAGAAAATGGAATAGGAAAAACAACTCTATTAAAATTAATCATGGGGCAATTAAAGCCAATTCAAGGGAAAGTAGAATATGGCTATCATGCAAGCATTGCTTACTATGCTCAAGAATTAGAAATATTAGATGATGATAAAAGTATTTTAGAAAATATTGATAACCTAAACTACAACGATCAGGAACTAAGAACAGTCTTAGGAAACTTTTTATTTTCAAAAGACGATGTTTTTAAAAAAGTAAAAGTGTTATCCCCTGGAGAAAAAGCAAGAGTGGCACTATGTAAAATACTAATCCAAAGAACTAATATAATCATATTAGATGAACCAACTAACCACTTTGATCCAGAAACACAAGCAGTTATTGGAGAAAATTTCAAAAACTATACAGGAACTATAATTATGGTAAGTCACAATCCTTCATTTGTAGAACAAATAGGAGTAACAAGAATGTTAGTCTTACCAGAAGGAAAAATTATGGAGTATAGTAAAGAACTATTGCATTATTACTATTACTTAAATACAGAATTAGTATAAGGAGGAAAAATGAACAAAATAAAAAAAATATTATTCATGCTTTTAGGGGGAATAATCATTTTGACTATTTTATGGTTCTTCTTTTTCATTGTCTTACCAGTTATAGCTATAATATTATTGATATTGACTATATATTTTATTATTAAGAAAAATGTAAAGTTTAAAACGATTAAAAGAAACCATAAGAAAATAAAAGAAGCTGTAATTATAGAAGAAAAATAGATAATACAACGAGACCAAATAATATCTAGTATTCTCTAACCGAAAAGATTATACTATAAAAACAAGATATTTATGACTAATAATAAATAAAATATTATTCAAGATAATTGTTATTTTGCATATGGTAGAAATTAATGAGATACTTAGAACAAAAAAGTGAATAATATTTAATAATTTATAGTCTAGAATAGAAAAAAACATAATTAATAGGGTAGAATAAAAGGAGAAAAAAATGAAAAGATATGTATCCCAAGGGGAAGATTCTTATACAAATATGTTAAAGATTATTAACACTCTAGGCGGTAAAAACTTAAATTATAATTGGTTAATTACTGAAATAGAAACAAATACTGGGGATTATTTTTATGATAATTATATAATTCTTAGTAATGATGAATTATTAAATAAATTAGAAACGAAACAGATTCAATGGATTTGGGGAGTTTTTTCAGCAATCCCTAAAAAATACTCTAAAGAAGAAATTTTAAATTATAACTTACCTGATACAGAAAATATCGATAAAGTAGTGATTAAACCACAACATCCTTTCGCTGATATAGAAATTATTGCCTATGATTCAACTTTTGTACAAATAATTTCTAAAGATGATGAAATTGCTGATGCTTTCCACAATCTATATCCAAAATCTAAAACATTTTTAAAAGAGGAAAAATAAAATGAAACAAATAAAAAAATTGTATGATATCTTATTAATAACATCTATTCTATTATTTATAATATCTATTTTTCTAAATTCTTATAGTTTTTCATATTCTATGATTCTAATTTTTATTTTATTATTGGCAATCCTTACTTTTGTTACTGGTACTATTATAAATAAAAGACAATTCTACAAAAAAAATATAACAAAATACATCATCTTATATTTTATTTTATTATTATCATTAACAATGTTTATTAATAGACCAAGAATTAGCTTTTTTTCTTTCAAATTATTAAACTCAATTAACATAATTCCATTTAAAAGTATTATTAGATATTTAGTAGGTCCAATTAATATAAATATCAAAGTAATGAATATTTTAGGAAATGCTGTAGCATTTATTCCGTTTTCATTTTTATTAATATTAAAAGATAAGAAATATTATAAATTGAAGAATCAATTTATTTATTTAGGAATTGTAGTTTTAACGATTGAAACATTACAACTAATTACTTCTACAGGTAGATTTGATATTGATGATTTTATTTTAAATATTGGTGGTTCATTACTATTTGTCTTTTTATTAAAGAAAACCAAGCAAATAGATCAGTTGAAAAAAATCTTTTATCAAGATTTCAATATACCTAAATTAGTTAGAATTATAATATGGATTATTGCTTTTATTTTTATTGTTTTAGTTGATATAATTATGTTAGTAAAGATGTTGACTATCAAACAGGAACTTATTCAAACGTTTTATGTAGCAGAAAAAAGTTCTTGTGTTAATTTAGAAAAAATAGAAATGAATGGTTATAACTTATATTTAAATTGTGTAGATGTCATTTATGAGACAGATGATTTTTATCAACTTCCTATTCAAGATGCTTTAGAAAATAAAAAGTTGACACGAAATAAAATTAAAGAAAAATTAACTAAAAAAGAAGTACTATGGGATGGAGGTACTGCAATTTATGTAAATCCAGATGAAAATATAGCGATTATTTTATGCCAAACTTTAGACGGGAACAAAGATATCTATGTAGGTAATAAAAATATGAGATATAATGATAATTTTTGTAAGAATGATGATAAATCCTAAAAAATAGTAATAAGATTACGAAAATTAAAAGTTAGAAAAGGAAGTGATTATATGGGAGGATTGAGTATTTTTATATTATTAAGTATTTTAATGTCTATGTTTTTTATATTTTTTATAGTTGTAATGGCAATTACAATTTATATTTTAATAAATTATATTTTTGAAAGTATTTTTTTACATACCATTCTAAAAAGAAAAAATTATAAATACTCAAGTTTTTCTTTCATACCATTTTATAATAAATGTATTTTAGGAAAAGTATCAGAAAAAAGAAAATTAGGAATTTCTCTAGGTATTATAGATGCAATCACAGTAATATTAATTATTATTTCTTATACAATTAAAATATTTCCTAGTACAATAAATACAATAATATTTTTTATAATTATTTTATTATTAATATTAAGTTTTATTTTTAACTTAATTTTAACTCATAGTATTATTAAAAAGGTATATCCCAAGCTAGCTGATATTTTAACAATAATAAATGTATTTACATTGGGTTTTTTTAGATCAATTATTTTATTTTTTATAAGAAACAATCAAAATTTGAAGTAGGTGTAGTATGGCAAAGAAGTTAATATCTGCTACAATATTAATTGTAATTGCAGAAGCATTATCATTAACTAGAATATATCTAACGGAAGGTGCTACTAATTTTTCAAAATTTACCTCTGGTATATTATTGGGACTTTCAGTAGGAATGGAAATAATAGGTGTTATTTTATTATTGATATGTATTATTAACTATGATAAAAATAGATAAAATTAGTATTATGAATCACAAACAATATTGGAAGGAGAACAGATAATACAAAATAAATTTGTATCATTATCCACATTAATAACAACAGTACCAATAACAATATTTCTAATTATTATATTTTTTCATGGCAATTTAATAACTAAACTGATTTTGTTACCTTTTATAATATGTAGTATTGCAACTGTATTAAGAAGTAGTTTTATATTACTAGAGAAAGTCAAATTAGCTCGGTATTGTAATACAATCTATGTTATTAGTTTCTTATCTTATATTATAGGATTTTTAATAGCATTTTGTTATTTTGCTATAAAAAGTCATGAACATCAGTTGATAGCAATAGCGTTAATCGGTTGGGGAATCATAATACTTATTATTCGTCATTTATTCTTTAAAAAGAAAAAAAGTAGTAAACAACCAATGTCAAAGGAACAGTCCTCAAAGAGACAACATTTAAGAATAAAATTAAAAAAATTGACAAGACCAGCAGTTTTTATTGTTGTTTTAATTATAGGAATAATGCTATTAGGGTTTGGTGTTTATAATTATTTACAATTAACGGAAAAAAACTAAAGGTTATAAAGAAGTGATAGGTCATTTTACAGATGCAAAAATTTATCATCAAGATGAAGATGGTACTACTTATTATTTAGTTTATTATTATATTGTAAATGGACAAAAATATGAAATTAGTACATCCTTCGGATCGGGCGTGATTCCAAAGCAAGACAGTACAAGAGTAATAAAATACAATCCAAATTATCCCGAAGAAGCAATGTTAGTTGGTGGAGAGAGTTTTGTTCTATTATGGTTAGTAGGAGGAATGTTTACAGTAATATCTATACTATTCTTGATTGAAACATTTAACAAGAAAAATAAAAAGGAAAAAGTACATAGATTTAATTTTTTTACATTTGGTATGGGCATATTTTTCTGTTCATTGTGTTTTGGAATTCTATATATGATGACAGGTACATTTTCTTCAATCAAAATATTTAATATTTATAGACTTAATTTTTTGATTCCAGGATTAATTTTGACAGTGTTAATTCTTGTAGGATTATATTTTATAGTATTTAGTATTTATCAAGCCATTTTTTATAAAAAGAATAATTAATAGTTTATAATTGCTTAATAAAAACATTAGTAGATAAGTCAAAAAAGATTTATCTTTTTTTATAAAAATTTCCACTTAACAAGAACAAATGTTCGTGATAAAATATAAATGGTGATGAGATGGAAAAAGTTTATATCTGTATTGATTTAAAGAGTTTTTACGCATCTGTAGAATGTGTAGAAAGAAGATTAGATCCATTAAAAACTAATTTAGCAGTTGCTGATACTACTAGAACAGAAAAAACAATCTGTCTAGCTATTGGTCCTTCCCTAAAACAATATGGTATTGGAGGAAGAGCCAGACTATTTGAATTATTACAATTAGTAAAAGAGGTCAATCGAAAACGAAAAGAAGAAAATAAGTTTAGAAAGTTTACAGGAAAATCTATTAATGATGATGAATTAAAAAATGATAAAACAAAGGAATTAGATTTGATTATTGCTCCTCCTAGAATGTCACATTATATTAATTTTTCTGCTAAGATATATAATATTTATTTAAAGTATATTGCCAAAGAAGATATTTTTGTATATTCTATCGATGAAGTATTTGCAGATATTACTAAATATTTAAAATATAATCATACTACACCAAAAGAGTTTGTAACAGAAATATTAAAAGAAGTGGTAAAAGAAACAGGAATTACCGCAACAGCAGGAATTGGTAGTAATCTTTTTCTAGCAAAAGTAGCAATGGATGTTGTTGCTAAACACGCAAAAGCAGATGAGTACGGAGTAAGAATTGCTAGGTTAGACGAGAAAAATTTTAAAGAAAAGCTCTGGGATTATAAACCAATTACAGATATTTGGAGAATTGGAAAAGGAATTGCGAGTAGGTTGGAACAATATCATATTTATACTTTAGGAGATATTGCCAAGTGTTCTATAGAAAATGAAGAATTATTATATAAATTATTTGGTGTGAATGCCGAGTTATTAATTGATCATGCTTGGGGAGTAGAACCCTGTACGATAGAATCAATAAAATCTTATAAACCATTAGCAAAAAGTATCAGTACAGGTCAAGTTTTACCATATCCATATCCATATTCAAAAGCAAAACTAATTATTCGAGAAATGGCTGAACTACTAGCCCTAAATTTAACAGATAAACATTTAATAACTGACCAATTAGTTTTAACAATAGGATATGATATTTCAAATATTACCGAGGATTACCATGGAGAAGTAAAAGAAGACTTTTATGGAAGAAAAATACCTAAACACTCTCATGGTAATATTCATTTAGGAGAAAAAACTTCTTCTTCTAAACAAATAATGGAAGCAGTAACTAAATTATTTGAAGAAATTATAGATCAAAATTTATTCGTGAAAAAAATAAACATTAGTGCAACTGGGTTAACATCAGTAGAAAAAGAGAAGCTGGTTTTAAAATATGAACAGTTAGATATATTTACAAATCCTGATACATTACATATAGAGGAGAGAAAAAGGAAACAAAAAGAAAGAGAAGAAAACTCATTACAACAGGTAGTATTAAATATAAAGGAAAAGTATGGGAAGAATGCCATCCTTCGAGGAATGAATTTAGAAGAGGGTGCTACTACGATAGTAAGAAACAAACAAATTGGAGGGCATCATGAATAAATATAAAGATATTATTAATTTATCTAGACCTAAATCAAAATATCCCTCTATGTCTCTGAATAATCGTTCTGCGCAGTTTGCACCATTTAGTGCTTTAACAGGGTATGATGAAAAGATAAAAGAAATAGCAAGAATAACTCATTGCAAACTAGAGTTAGCAGAAGATGAAAAATTAAAATTAAATGTTAAACTGGAATGGTTAAAGAAAAACATAAGACAAAATCCCAAAGTGACTATTACGTATTTTGTAGCAGATAAGAAAAAGAGTGGAGGAAGTTATCAAAAGATTACAGATAATATTAAAAAAATAGATGAAATAGATAGATATATTATTCTTATGAATCAGATAAAAATATATATAGATGATATTATCGATATAAAAGATAATATAATTTAATCACTATACTAAAAAAATATAAAAAGTCACTTACTTGTCACTTACATTACCATATACTTATCACTAAGAAAGGAAGAAGAGTATGGAAATATTAAAAATAGAACATCTTTCCAAAATTTATGGAAAAGGAGAAAACAAAGTAGTTGCTTTAGATGATGTTTCTTTTTCAGTAGAAAAAGGAGAGTTTGTTGCAATTGTTGGAGCAAGTGGTTCTGGAAAATCTACTTTGCTTCATTTAATTGGTGGAGTAGATAGACCAACAAAAGGAGAAGTATTTATTGCTGGTAAAAATATTTATCAGTTAAATGATGATAAATTAGCCATTTTTAGAAGAAGACAAATAGGATTGGTTTATCAATTTTATAATTTAATACCAATATTAAACGTCGAAGAAAATATCACTTTACCATTAGAATTAGATAATCGAGAAGTGGATAGAGAAAACTTAGAAAATTTATTAAAATTATTAGGGTTAGAAAACAGGAAAAATCACTTACCAAACGAATTATCGGGTGGTCAACAACAAAGAGCATCTATTGGAAGAGCTTTAATTACGAACCCGTCCATTCTTCTAGCAGATGAACCAACAGGTAACCTAGATTCTAAGGCTAGTGATGAGATTGTTGCTTTATTAAAAAAGTCTAATAAAGATTATAAGCAAACCATTATTATGATTACTCACGATATGGAAGTGGCGAGTGTTGCAGATAGAATTATTAAGATAGAAGATGGAAAGATTGTTAAGGAGGATTAGTTATGAAAATACTTAACAAGCTATCTAAAAAAGATCTATTATTAAACAAAAAAAGAAGTATTGGTACACTCATTGGAATTATTTTATCTGTTGCTCTAGTTTGTGCAACGATAGGGCTATTTATTAGTTTTCGAACTGCTTTGATAGAATCAACAATTGCTAGTAGAGGAAATTATCACATTGCCTTATATAACGAATCAGAAGAAAAATTAAAAGCACTAAAAAACAACCGCGATATTGCACAAATTGATATTTTATATGATATAGGATATTCTAATTTTGAGGATGAAACAGAAGACCGACCTTATATTCACTTATATTCTTATCAAGACATAAAATCTTTTTCTAACTTAGCTATCAAATTGGTAGATGGAGCATATCCTAAAGATAAGAATGAACTCCTTATTAGCGAAGAATTGTATCTTACCAATAAGGATAAATACGCTATAGGCAATACAATTACATTAGATATAGGACAAAGAAAGACTTTAGATAATTATATTATGACAAAGGAAAACCCTTATGTAGAAGAAGAGATAATTACTAATTCTCAAAATGTGACATTTGTAATTACAGGGATTATGGCAAGAGATTATGAATTAGACCCATATGGAGATCCTGGAATTAGTGCTCTTACAGTAGGGTATGATAACAAAAAAAGTGAGAATCA
This sequence comes from uncultured Bacilli bacterium, assembly GCA_944332635.1. Classification (GTDB taxonomy): domain Bacteria; phylum Bacillota_I; class Bacilli_A; order RF39; family UBA660; genus Faecimonas. The sequence continues at coordinate 9,970 of CALVKI010000048.1, read as the reverse complement.
AGATAGTACTTTTTATATTCGCATTCAAAATCCTACAGACTATGAAAGAACATTTTCTGAAATTTTAGGAAAAACATTTAATAGTAATTCTAAAAATCAAACAGAAAAATACTCTCTTAATACAGAATTATTAAGATGGCAAGCATTAAGATTCAATTCACGTACTATCTCTATGCTTTGTTCAGTAATATTTGTTGTTTTAACAATCATTGTAGGTACTAGCATATTTTGCATTAAAAATTCATTTGATATTTCAGTTACTGAGAAAAAAAGAAGTTATGGTATGTTAGCAAGCGCAGGAGCTACTAAGAAACAGATAAAAAAAAGTGTGGTTATGGAAGGCTTTATGTTAGGAATTATAGGAATTCCTTTAGGTATTCTATTTGGTTATTTTGCAGTGTTTATCTTAGTAGGACTAGTAAATTCACTAATTGGAGATTATGTTAACAATGAAATAACTTTTAAATTCCCGGTATTCTTATTACCAGTAATTTTATCTATTGTTTTAGGATTTATCACTATTTATTTATCAAGTATTAGTGCTGCCAAAAAAGCAAGTCGCATTAGTCCTATTGATTTGATAAGAAATGAAGAAGATATTAAAATAAATAAGGAAAAATTAAAAACTCCATTCTGGATAAAAAAAATATTTCATATGGGAGGAACAATTGCTTATAAAAATTTAAAAAGAAGCAAGAAGAAATATAGAACTACAGTTATTTCTTTAACCATAAGTATCTTTGTTTTTGTTAGTATTAATTCTTTCTTATATTATACTTTTAAAACTTCAAATACTTATTATCAGGATTTAGATTATAATATAATCGTAACCTCTTCTTTTGAAAATTCAAAAAAGATAGAAGATGTTTTGAAACTAGCTGGAATAGATGACTATACCATGTTATATCAAAGTAATTTAACTTCAGAAAACGCTTATCTAGAAATTAATGATTTATCTAAATTAACTAGTTATGGTAAAAATATTTTGAAAGAACAATTAAAAAATTATGGTTGTTATTCTGATGATATTGAAATAAAAAATTCACAATATTGTAGAGAAATTACTAGAATGAATATTATCGCAATGAATGATGCAGCGTTTAAAGAATATGCAAAAAAATTAGGCTTAAGTGAAAAGAACATAAAAAATAAAGGAATATTAAATAATAACTATAAGACAGTTGCAGCAGATGGAACAACAATGGAAAAAAATATTTATAATTATAAAGAAAATGATACGATAAAAGGTACTTATAATAATAAACCTTTAGAGTTTGATGTTGCTTTTGTAACCGATATTCGACCTGATGGATTAGAAGATTTCTATAGTTCTGCTGGATTTTTAATTATCTCAGAAAAAGATTTTCATGCTATAGGATTTACTCCATATATTTTAACTATAAATACAAAAAATCCTAGTGAAGTTGTCTTAAATATTCAAAATGAGATTCCTGAAGTAAATGTTACAAATATTGAAGAGAGTGTACAAAGTCAAAGAGCAATATCATTACTTACTTCCGTATTCTTATATGGATTTATTACAGTCATTACTTTAATTGGTATAACAAATATTTTTAATACGATTACATCTAATTTAGAATTAAGACAAAAAGAATTTGCAATGCTAAAAAGTATTGGAATGACAAAAAATGAATTTAATAAGATGATTAATTTAGAAACTTTATTTTATAGTTGTAAATCATTATTATTTGGAATTGTTTTTGGAATGATTGGCTCCTATTTAGTATATTATGCTTATGCGAAAAAGATGGATTATGGATACCATTTCCCATTATCTGCAACGATTATTGCTATTGTTTCGGTATTTATCTTAGTATTTATTATAATGAAGTATTCTATCAATAAGATTAATAAACAAAATATTATAGAAACAATTAGAAAAGATAATATTTAAAGGGATTTATTTCCCTTTTTTGCTATAATAAGAATAGTTAGAAAGGAGTTAGTATGAATATTTTACTTATTGAAGATAATGAAAATATTAGCAATGGATTAATATATTCTTTAGAAAAAGAAAAATATCATATCCTAGTTTGCAAGAATGTAGCAGATACTATCAAATGTTTAGAAGAAAATAAATTAATAGATTTCTCTATTATAGATGTGTCTTTGCCAGACGGAAACGGATTTGATTTATATCAAAAATATATCAAAGATAAAAATATTCCCAGTATCTTTTTAACTGCAAGAGATAGCGAAGATGATATTATCAAAGGATTAGAACTCGGCGCAGAAGATTATATGACAAAACCATTTTCTCCAAGAGAATTATTGGCACGTATTAAAAGAAATATTATGAAAAAACAAAATAACACTATCATTACCATTCAAGATATTAGTTTTGATCTTGATAAAATGGAAGTGACTAAAAAACACCAAGTAATTTCCTTAACAAGACTAGAAATAAAAATTTTATATTTATTATTTACTAATTTAGGACGGGTTGTTAGAAGAGATTATATTATAGAAAAAATCTGGGAATGGACAGGAAATGATATTAATGATAATACTGTCACAGTCTATATGAAAAGAATTAGAGAAAAGTTAAAAACGGATATCATTATTACAATAAAGGGTATAGGGTATAGGATTGATGATGTTAGAAAATAAAATACATTTAAAGAGATATTTATATTTATCTTTTCTAATTCTATTAATTTTTACAGTTGTTGGTAATTTATTCTTTTTCTATCAATATAGAACTTATACAAAAAACTACAATCATAAACTAGGTATGATTATTACTTTAGTCAAGAAAGAATATCCTAAGGTCAAAGAAGAAGATTTAATTTCAATTTTAAACAGTAAAGATATAGATATAAAAAATATTTTTTCTGACTATGGAATCGATATTAACAAAGAATCCTTTATTTTAGAAAATAATCAGAAATTTATTTTGTTTTGTATAATTTATAATGTATTATTGTTTGCTATTGCGTTTAGTCTAATATTTCTTTATATATCACGATAAAAAACAAGATAAAGAAATAAAAAAATTAGTTCTTTGTATGGAAGAGATTAATAAGAAAAATTATGCTATTGCTATTGATGAAAATTCAGAAGATGAGTTATCAATATTAAAAAACGAAATTTATAAAACTATGATTATGCTAAAAGAAGTCGCAAGTAACTCTAAAAAAGATAAGTTAAAATTAAAAAAGTCTCTCTCTGATATCTCTCATCAGTTAAAAACACCTCTTACCTCTATTAATATTATGCTAGATAATATTTTAGAAGATAAAGAAATGGACACTGATACGAAGGAAAAATTTGTCATAAACATTAAGCGAGAAATTACCAATATGACTTCTTTAGTAGGAGATTTATTAAAATTATCGAAGTTTGATGTAAATGTGGTAACTATGGAGAAAAAAGAAGTATCATTAAAAGAACTGATAAGGCTAGCTATCTTAAATATAGAAATGATGGCAGAAATTAAGAATATAGAAATTAAAATAGAGTATTCTAAAGATGGTAAAATTGAAGGAGATTTAAAATGGCAAGTAGAAGCAATTACCAATATTTTAAAAAATTGCATAGAACACTCCAAGGAGAAATCTAGGATTTTAATAAAACTGGATACAAATAAAGTATATTCATCTATTTCTATTATAGATAATGGAAAAGGAATTGCTAAAAAGGATTTACCACATATATTTGAACGGTTTTATAAAGGGCTAAATTCCTCATCTGATAGTGTTGGAATTGGTCTTTCTCTTGCAAAGACTATAATTGAGAAAAACAATGGTACTATCACAGTAGAATCTAAAGAAGGTAAAGGAACTACATTTACTATAAAGTATTATCAATGGTAAAATTGACTTCACTTTTTAGTTTTAAAATGATTAATATAAAATACTTATCTTTACTATTCATATAATAATGTCGGTTTATTATATTAATGAAAGATAAAAAATTATATTGTAAATGTTATAACAGTATTATACAATAAAATTATATTAATGATATTAGGAGGATTTTGTATGGGTTTATTTTCTAAATTATTTAAGGGACCAGAAGTAGACATGGAAAAAAGTAATGCTAATGCTAAAAAAATGAGACAATTATTTAATCAAGTTGTCGAAAATGGAGACAATTATAAATTGGTCTTTGGTTATACAGAAGATGTAAGTCGTTACAATTATGGCTTTGTTCATGGTAGTAAAACTAAAATTGGTAATTTGATTGTTGGTTGGAATGAAGAAAGTAACACAATTGTTGTCGTTCCAACTGTTCCAAATCTTTCAGATTGTGGAGAACCTACTTTTTACCAACATGATGAAATATTAAAAGCCTATAGAAATAAATATCCAACAGATGCATTTATTATTTATCCAGATAAAAAAGGGTATGTTGGAATTAATATTTACGATTGGCTTGATGATGAATCTTTATATATATATGTTTCTCAAGAAAAAGAAGTAGCTGAATTTACAGAATTTTTTATGCAAACATTTGCAAAAAAGAAATAAAAAACAGTGGAGGACTTATGATGGAAAAAATAGGTAATAATAAATTCGTTTCTCCAGAAGAAAGAAAAAGAAAAAATGAAGAATATATCAAACAAAAAGGTATTGCATATTTAGAAACTTTACCTCTAGTTGAAACTAGTCTTGCTGTGGAATTAAAAGATTTAGATACCATATGTCAAAGAGCAATAGCTAGTTTACTAGCTATTCAATTAGCTTCAGACATCCAATTAAATAATAATTATGAAGAATCAAAAGAATTATTTTTAGGATTATTAAAAGAATATAAGGTTGAAAATCAATTGCTTGCTAAGGAAAAAAGATTGTTTAATCACACCTATAGTAAGCAAGATGCCATAGATGTTACATGGAATTACGAAGCATACTGGTCATTAGTCTGGGCATTAGGATTAATTGATGATATAAAAGATGCTAGCGAGATTTGCGACTGCATGAAAGCAATAACATTAGTTGGAGATTGCTATGACTATGAAGAATTTAAAAATAAATGTAAATTAAGAAGTATTGAAGAAGTTTTAGATATGTTAGATTTATATTATCGTTATCATTGGGCTTGTGAAGAAAAAAGAATTAACCCTGATACTAGTATTGGAAATCTTAATCCAGAAGTTGTAATGGAAAGAAGAAAAGGTTTAGAATGGTTAATATCAAAATTAACTGATTGGGATGATATAGCATTGAATACTTAAAAAAGGAGTGACGAAAATGGAAAAAAGCATATTTAACAATGGTTTCTTTGAGTTTATTGAAAGTGAAAAAGAATATATAATTGATGAAAATAAAAAAATTATAAAAAGAAATATTGTAAGACGTCCACCAGGAATTAGAGCATTGATAGTAAATAAAAAAGATAATAAAATTCTATTATCAAAAGAATATCGTTATGAACTAGAAAACTGGGATTACCGTCTACCAGGTGGTAAAGTATTTGAAAATTTAGAAGACTATAAACAAGCATTAAAAGAAGATAAGGTATTAAAACAAGTAGAAAAAACAGTTCCAAAAGAAGTTGAGGAAGAAGTAGGATTAATAGTTAAAAATCCTCATCTTTTAAAAATTTCCAAAGCAGGTGCTGGTGTAGAATGGGATTTATACTATTATGAAATAACAGAGTATGAAGTAGATAGTACTGGACCAAAACTAGAAGAAGATGAAGTAATTGAAGGGTATGTTTGGAAAAGTTTTGATGAGATTATAGATATGTGTATTAACAAAAAGATACAGGAAGAAAGAACTACAGCTATCTTATTAACTTATATCTTAAAAAGTAAAGGTTTAGATAGAAATTGAAGATAATAACAATATGTGGAAGTTTAAAGGCCAAAGTTGAAATAATAAAAGTGGCATTAAAGTTATCAATTGACAGAAACATAGTACTAACGCCAATTTTTCCATATAATGATGAGGACATAAATCTAACTAAAGAAGAAGTCCAAAAACTTGGTAAAATACACAAACAAAAAATAAAAATTTCTGATTGTATTGTAGTAGTAAATGTAAATAATTACATTGGCAAAAGTACTGCTAGCGAAATAGAATATGCAAAACCATTAAATAAAAAAATAATTTATTATCAGGATATAAAAAAAACTTCTTACATAAAATGATGTAAGGAGGTTTTTATGTACTCAGAATATAATATGTATAATCAATTTGCTAATGCAATTGATATTAGAAATTCGATAGGAAATAATGAAATAATTACTTTATATCAAGCAATTGAACTAATAAAAAAATCAGTGGCAGATGAACAAGAAGATGAAATATTCTATAATGATCTAATATTACAAGCACCTACCGATAAAGCAAAAAAAATCATACAAAACATCAAAGAAGATGAGATAAAACATAATCAGATATTACGAAATCTATATTATCAATTTACAGGTCAACAACTACCAATAACACCAATTCCAAGAAAAATAAATTCACAAAATTATAAAGAGAATTTAGAAAAAGCATTATTTGGTGAACTTAACGCAGTAGTAAGATACAGAAAAATTTTAGGGGCTATGCCAAGTGGGAATAGTTATACATTATTAATGTCAATATTAACAGATGAATTAAGACATGCAAATAAATATAACTTTTTAATAGCAACAGCAAAATAAAAAGAAAGAGTTTGATACTAGTACCTGTCAAGTACTCACTAAATAAAAAGATTATTTAATTTAAATATACTGCACAGGAGACAAGTATCCCAATTTCTTTTGAATACGTTCGTTATTATACCAATGAACGTATTTTTTTTATTTCTTCTTCTACTTCTTTTCTAGTTAATTTGTCAAACTGACATAGTCATTCTCTTTTTTATTTTATCCAAAACATAAACGTTAAATTAATAGTGGAAAAAAATTAAAATTTGTGTTATAATAGGCACAATGAAAAAAGGGGAAAAAATATGAAAAAAAGCATTTACAACAAAATATTTAAAATGTTAACTAAGAAACAAAAAATGAACTTTATTATTATCATAGTAATTATGATAGTATCAGCATTATTAACGCAATTATTGCCATTATCAATTGGTAGCTTAACGGATGATGTTTTAAGTAGGGATAATTTATCATTTGTAAGTGTATTACCATTTTTAGGTTTTATTTTAGTAGTTACCGTTACTAATGAAATCATTAAAGTAGTAAGAAGATTATTAGTAGAAGATACATCAACTAGATTTGAAAAAGAAGCTCGTACAAAAGCAATATCTTCACTATTACATGCACCATTAAGTTATTTCAAAGAAAACATGACAGGAAATATTCATGGTAAATTAAATCGTAGTTTAGAGGGCACAACAAAACTATTAAAGCTAATGTTTATGGATTTTGCACCAGCAGTATTTAATGGTATAGCAGCCATTGTAGTTATCTTCTCAAAATTACCACTGTCATTAGCATTAATGATGCTATTAGTTATTCCAATAGGGGTTATTATTGTCTTCAGACAAATTACTACTCAACGTGGTATAAGAGTAGAATTGATGAATGAAAAATCTAATATGGACGGAACCATGGTAGAATTAATCAACGGTATTGAAGTTATTCGTATCGTAGATAATGCTGAGACAGAAGCAACTCGTTTTGATAATACATCAGAATATCTAAGAAAAAAAGAAATGAAACATCATAAAGCTATGGCTTTCTATGATTGCTTAAAGTTCGTTAATGAAGCAGTATTTACAGTACTAGTTATAGGTATTTCTGCATATCTGGCAGGAGAAGGGATTATTACAGTAGGTACAGTTTTAACAGCATACTTATCATTCACACAATTAACAACACCATTAAGAGAATTACATAGAATATTTGATGAATTATCAGAATCTACAGTATTAGCTGAAGAATACTTCAAAATAACAGAACTACCAAAAGATTTTTCATATGAAATTACAGAAAATGCAACAAAAGCAAATAAAAAATTACCAATGATATCTATTAAAAACTTAAATTTCAAATATAAAAATGCCAAGAATTATACTATTAAGGACCTAAATTTAGATATAAATAAAGGTGAATTTATTGGTATAGCTGGACCTAGTGGCTGTGGTAAATCATCTCTAATAAAAGTAATTAGTAAATTAGAGCAAGCAACAGGAAATGTTAAACTAGCCGGAATCGATATCAATAGTTTAACACGAAAAGATATCGCCAAAGAAATTGCAATGGTTCCACAATCACCATTCTTAATTTCTGCTACTATAAAAGAAAATATCTGTTATGGTATCAACCGTGAAGTATCAATGGAAGAAATAAAAGAGGCTTGTAAAAAAGCCTTTATTGATGACTTTATTGAAAATTTACCTGACAAATATGATACTATGGTATCAGAAGGGGGAGGAAATTTATCAGGAGGACAACGTCAAAGAATAGCAATCGCTAGAATTTTCTTGAGAAAACCATCTGTTTTAATTTTAGATGAGGCAACATCTGCTTTAGATAATACTACAGAAAAACATATCCAAAAAGCAATTGAAAGACTACAGAAAGAAAATCAAACAACAATATTATCAATAGCCCATAGATTATCAACATTAGAAAATTGTGATAATATTTTAGTCTTTGATAAAGGAAAAATTGTTGAACAAGGAAAATATAAAGAATTGATTGAAACACCTGGTATTTTCCAAGATATGTATAATGGTATTTTAAAGTAAACATTATGAACTGAACCCCAAAAGTTGGACAGTTTATTAATAGTTTCTAATTAGAGGATTGTAACCTGTAATTTACAGGAGACAGTTCTTTTAATTTTACTTTAATTCTATCATAATTATAATAATAAATATAATCATCAATTGCTTTTATCAAATCATCTAATGTTTTGTAATTACTTTCTTGGTCATAAAACATTTCTGTTTTAAGTATACCAAAGAAGTTCTCCATCATACCATTATCCATACTATTTCCTTTTCTAGACATACTTTGTTTTATTCCTTTATTTTTTAATTTTTGTTGGTAAGATTTATGTTGGTATTGCCATCCTTGATCAGAATGAAGTATTAATCCTTCAAGATTATTATTTTTATCAAACGCTTTATTAAGCATATCGTTTATTTGTTCTAGATTGGGTGATTTAGAAGTATTATAGGATATTACTTCACCATTATATCCATCTAGTATTGGCGATAAATAACATTTTTCTCCACGAAGATTAAATTCTGTAACATCAGTATACCATTTTTCGTTTGGATGTTCTGCTTCAAAATCCCTATTAATAAGATTGTCTGCAACTTTTCCAACTGTACCTTTATATGATGAATATTTTCTTTTATTTCTTTTTAAAGGTTTTAATCCTAATTTAACCATTATTCTATATACTTTCTTATGATTAACATTATAGCCTTCATTTCTTAGTTCTAATGTTATTCTACGATAGCCATACCTTTCTTTATTATTAAAAAATATTTCTTTTATTTTGTCTATTATTTCTTTGTTTTTATCATCTTTATCAGTTTTAGATAAATTATAATAATAAACTGATTTAGCCAAGTCTGATACTTTTAGAAGAATCATTAATGGGTATTTTAGCCGAAGTTCATTTACAACATTTACTTTTTCTTCTGTTGTTGATTCTTCCTTGCTTGAACAACGGCTCTCAATTTTTTTGTGTATTCTAACTCAGCTTTTAAATATAAGTTTTCTTCTTCTAATCTTTTGATTTTTTCTTTATCTGTTTCATTTTCTTTTTTCTTTGTTACTTTAGGCATAGCTGACCGTCCTCGCTTTCGTTCAACTATATTATAACCGTTTTCTTTATATTTTTTAATCCAATTTTGTAACATTCCATAACTTGATAATCCTTCATCAACTGAAACTGAAGAAATGCTTTCACCTCCAATCAAAACTCTATTAATAATTTGTTCTTTTTGATATGGAGTATAATATTTATTTTTATCTTTTCTAAGTATATCAAAGCCATGCTTATCTATTAATCTTACTAAATACATGACAACACAGTCT
>CALVKI010000047.1 GCA_944332635.1 uncultured Bacilli bacterium | reverse complement strand
CGTCTGTTTTTTCTTCATTTAAATGAATTTTTGCTTGATAAGTAAATATTTCTTCGTATTGATGTGGTACCATTTTTACAATACAATCTTTTAGACCAAAACCAGCTAAAATTAATCCTGTACATCCTGCAATACCAATAATTGTCATTAAAAATCTTTTTTTATAGCGAAAAACATTTCTGACTGTCACTTTATATGAGAAAGATAAATGGTTCCAAACTAATTTGATTCGTTCTAAAAGTACTCTTTTTCCCGGAGGTGGTGCTACTGGTCTTAGTAAGTTAGCAGGGGATTCTTTTAAAGTTTTTCTACAAGTATAGATTGTTGCTCCAAGAGTACAAATAAGAGCTATCAGCATTCCTTGTAAAGTAAGAGATATGTAATAACTTAATTTAATATCTCCTAAGCGATACATATTTTTATACATTTCAAAACAAAGATCTGGTAAAATTCTATATCCAATTAATACGCCAATTATTGATCCAATAATTGAAGCAAGAGCAGCATACAGAATATATTTAAACATAATAGAAATATCGCTATACCCTAAAGCTTTCAATGTCCCTATTTGGCTACGTTCTTCTTCTACCATACGAGTCATAGTTGTTAAACAAATTAAGACAGCAACAATAAAGAATACTAACGGAAAGACTTTAGCTACGTTATCAATTCTTTGAGTATCTTGTTCATATTGATAAAATCCTACATTGGAATCAATATCTAAAACGTACCAATTTTCACCAGGTTGTTTTTCTTCTTTTAATGTCTTTTTAATGTCTTTTTTTGCAGTTTTTACTATTTCTTCATATTTTTTACTAAATCTACTTTCATTTGTATTTAATTTAATATAAGCTGCAGTTTTTATTGGACTTATAATATTTTCATCATTCATATATAAATAATAGTCAATGGTTCCAGATAATAAGTTTGTAGAATCTCTTTCTGTTGAAATATATAGTGGACTTTCTACATATCCTGTCACTGTAACTGTCTTATTCTTTATTAGTTCTGAGGCTACAGTAAGTTTATCTCCTATTTTAATTTCATTTCTATAATCATTATCTATTACTACTTCATCAGCAGTTTCTGGCATTTTACCTTTAACTAATTTAGGGGTGTTTATTTTATTATCTTTATCATAAGAAATAATCTTCGTAGCGTAGTCTTCTTTTTTAGTAGTAATTGCATCAAAATTATAGATAGCTTCTATATCATAATCTTTTTTTAATTCATCAATTATTTCTTCTCTTATCCCATAATTTGACGCAATATAAATATCATACATATTGGTTTTTTCGTAATAATCATCTAATGTATTTTCCATATCTGGAGCAACGGCTCTAATACCCGCAAAAAAGCCTACTCCTAGTAATACAATTACTAAAATAGATATGAATCTTTTACTCGTTTTTACCATGCAGACAATGGTTTCTTTTAATAACTTTTTCATTACCAATTAATATCCTCTACTTTTTGGGGGTGTTTATTTATAGTAGTTGATTCTGCTTTACCATTTTTAAATCTAATAATTTTGTCTGCAATTGGAGCAATCGCACTGTTGTGAGTGATAATAATTACGGTCATTTTATCTTTTCTTGATAAGTTTTCTAATACTTTTAAAATCTGTTTTCCTGTTTCATCATCTAGAGCTCCAGTCGGTTCATCAGCTAGTAGAATCTTTGGGTTTTTAGCAACCGCTCTAGCTATTGCGACACGTTGTTGCTCACCACCTGATAATTGGGATGGAAAATTATTTAATCTTTTTTCTAGTCCAACTGCTTTTAATGTCTTTACTGGTGATAAGTGTTTTTTACATATTTCTGTTGCTAATTCTACATTTTCTTTAGCAGTAAGATTTTGTACTAAATTATAAAACTGAAAAACAAAACCAATATCTGTTCTTCTATATTTAATTAGTTCCTTATTTGAAAATTTTGTAATATCTTTTCCATCAATAGTTACTATTCCAGAAGTTGCTTTATCCATTCCTCCTAGAATATTTAATGCAGTAGTCTTCCCCGCACCTGATGGCCCCAATATCACAACTAATTCTCCTTTTTCAATAGAAAAAGAAGTATCATCTAATGCTTTTACGAGTGATTCTTTTTCTCCATAAATTTTACTAACATTTTTAAACTCTATATAGGCCATATTATTCCTCCTATCTATACTGCTATTATATCACTATTTTATAAAAAAAAAAGAAAACGATGGGTTTTCTCTAGAAATATTTATTTTGATAGAACTTTGCTTAAACCTTTAATATTTAGATTTTCTATTTTTCCTTCTTTGGCATATTTTATTAATAAATTTGCTTCATAAGTTACAATGCTTCTTCCACTATTCCAACTTGCATCACTTAAATACCAGTTGTTTTTATCTGTAAACCCATCGAAAGATGCAATTAGTATTGTTTTTATATTTGGATAATTTTTCTTCATAATTGCCATGCATCTTTTTAAATGAAACTCACTAGTGATGATAGCAATTTGTGATATCGTTTCTTTTTTTAGTATATTCATTGTGTTATCAATGTTTTCAAAAGTGTTATTTGACTCTTCTTCTATTATTATATCATTCTCTTTTATTCCTTGTTTGATTGCTAGAACTTTCATTTTTTGTGCTTCTGAAATTTTGTCTTTTTCTGTATTACTAATACCATTTATTCCACCAGTAAAAATTACTTTAGTTATTCTTTTCTTTTGATAGGCATCCACTGCTGTTTTTACTCTTTCTTTTATTAACATACTGTTGCCAAATACAATACCATAGGTTGTACTTTCACCAGTATCTATAATATCACTGTAAACAATTTTTTCTATTTCTTCATCTGTTAATGTTTCTTTTTCTATTTCTGTTAGTCTCATCGATTTTCTCCTTTTAATTTTTTCTTTATTATAATGTATAAAACAAAATACTAAAAAATTGTAATGTTGTTCCTGCTAATACAAAAAAGTGGAAAACAGAATAAAATTATCTTGTCTTGACCCCAATGACATAAAGAAGTGCACCTATTGTATAAGCTATACCTCCTGATATCAATAATATTAGACCTGCTTTTTGTAACAAAGTCGAAATACTATTATATGAAAAGATAATCATCAAGCCTATTTTTCCGCCAATTAAACTTAAACAGTAAGAAGTGTAACATCCAGCAATAAATATATATCACAGTGATCTAATACTCTAAATACTTTTTTAGCCTTTAATTTAGGACTTAAAGCGTGATATAGACAACTAACCAAATACATAATAATTATAGTACTTCATAAATACAAGATGATACAATTCCTATCGTATTATGGTTTCTTGCTTAGAAAACAACAGTCAACACTAAAGCTATAATTTCTAATAAAACTCCTATTCCATGAGAAATAGAATTAATTAATTCTTCTGCTAATATATATTTTGGGATTATTACTTTCTTCATAATTACTAATCTCCTTTTATAATTATATCTTATCATCTTTTTAGAAAATAGTTTACAAGTTATTTAAAAAATATGATAACCCTTTAATAAATAATACACAGTTATTACTCCTAAAAAATTTAGAATTATATCATTTATATCAAACATACCAACATTTAACAACAATTGTAATAATTCTTTTAATAAAATAATTAATAATAATAACATAAAATATCTTTTCCTTTTTATTTTATTTTCTACTAAATAAGGTATAAATAGAGAACATGGTATAAACATACAAAAATCAACAATTACGTATTCAAATAAAAAGCAGAATTTTTGGGTTCCGTTTATCACCATAATAACATTTTGTAATATTGGTAGAAGTGGTATTAATTCCACTCCATTCCTTACATCAACTAATCCACCTGAAGAATAAATAATCCCCGTATAAAAAGTATAGATAAATAAGCTAGATATATAAAATAAAACAAACGCAATGACTATTTTTCTTTTCAATTCTTGATTGTTATTTATTTTTAAAAATATTAGTAATGATAAGAATATAGAACCAAAGATGAGGCAAATATAATCTAGTCTAATATTAGTGGCAATAAGCATCCAATTAATTAAAACGATTGGTATTAATAATAACAGTAAAACAATAATTAACCCGATTTTTTCCAATATAGTTTTTTCTTCTGATAACTCAGAATATTTTTTTATAGAATTTTTTTCACCAGTTAAAATTTCATTTATTGAAACTTCTAAAACTTCACTTAATGGTCTTAATAAAGAGACATCTGGTGCTCCTAAGCCTCTTTCCCATTTAGATACAGCTCTGTCTGTAATATTTAGTTTTTCTGCTAATTCTTTTTGTGTCATTTTCTTTTCTTTTCTAAGAGAAAAAATTAGTCTTCCTGTTTTCTTGCAATCCACATGATCACCTTCTTGACCTTATTATATCTTCTACTGTTTTCATTTACAACAAACTATCCGTTGAGTTGTAATAAAAAAAAGACATATAAATGTCTTTATACTCCTACACTTTTTGTTTCTGGTAAAGTTGATGCACCATCAATTACGATACCTTGACCAGTAATATATGTAGACTCATCACTAGCTAAAAAGGCTGCTAGTTCTCCTAATTCCTCTATTGTTCCAAGGCGTCCCATAGGAATGCCTGATGCTATTCCTTCAACGACACTTTGTGGATTACTAGCATTAGAGTCTTTGGCAATTCCTTCAACCATTGGTGTCATAATATAACCCGGCATAATGGCATTTACATTAATATTATTTTTTACTAATTCCATGGCAAGCCCTTTTGTAAACCCTAATAGTGCAGCTTTTGTTGTTGCATAGGCTACTTCCCCTGTATCTGCTACCATTGGTCCTGTAACACTAGATAGGTTTACAATTTTACCATAGTTATTTTTTATCATGTGCGGCACTACTACTTGAGTCATATTCCATGTACCTTTAATATTGATATCAAAGTGTTTATCCCTTACTTCATCTTTCATTTCTGTAAATGGTTCTAATTTAGCAATACCAGCGTTATTTACTAAAATATCAATTTTTCCTTTTTTAGTAATAATATCATTTACAACTGCTGTTAACATATTCTTATCTCTAATATCTGCATTATATCCCATTACTTTTGGATTTTGTAATTCTCGAAGAGTTTGTTGTAATTTATCAGAATAATCGATAATTACAACATCTGCTCCATATTTTAAAAATACTTTTACAATTCCTAATCCATTCCCCATGGCTCCACCTGTGATAATTGCTACTTTTCCATCTAATTTCATAAATTTCACCCTTTCTATCTTAATTACATTATATCATGTTTTTTATTTATTGTTTTTATTTATTTTTATAATCTCACAAGAGTTCACAGTTATTTTCCACCCTATTTTATATTTGTAATAAGTAGTTAATAGGTTCTCTTAATCTTCAAATATTACTGTTACTTGTTCTTGTTGTGTAGGATATGAAATTAACTTTTTCCAATCATAATTGGTAGCTGGTATGTTATCAAATATGAATGGCATAGCAATAAACCATGCTAGAATTGGTATCAAAAATAGTGGTGCTAAAAATATTAATATTTTTTCTTTTATTTTTATTCCATTAATTAAAAAATAAATGCTCAATACTAAATTTATAATAAAACTCCATAGTAATATGCCGAAAGGGCCAAGGACTATTCCTACTGGGATACTCGGCATATAATTACTTGCTATATAAAGAATGCTTATGAGCAGTAGCTCCACCCCTACTAGTATTAATGTGAAATAGATTCTTTTTTTTATTTTCTTATCTAACACTTTCATACTCTCACCTATTTTGAGTATAGCATAACTTTTCTTTTTTATAACAAAAAACTGTAAATTAACTAACATCAAAAAATTGGATAGTTTATAAATAATTTCCAATTAGGGAATTGTAACCTGTGATTTATAAAAGATAATCCTTTTAATTTTTCTTTAACTCGTTCGTAATTATAATAATGAATATACTTATCTATTGCTCAAATTAATTCTTCTAAGGTTTTAAATTTATCTTCTTGATTATGAAACATTTTTACTTTTAGTATCCTAAAGGAGTTTTCTAGCACCCCATTATTTATATTATTTCCTTTTCTAGACATACTTTGTATACTTGAAGTATTAATCCTTCTAAATTTTTACCATTAAGAGTCTTTTTAAGTGTGTTGTTATATGGTATTAAAACTTTACAATGAATAGCATTTTTCATCACGAAGATTAGATTCCGTTATATCTGTATAACTTTTTTTATTAGTTTAATTAGCATAATATTTACGGTTAATATGATTATCTGCAATTTTTCCAATAGTTCTTTATAAGAAGAATACTTTTTGGGCTTTAAACCTAATTCTATCATTATTCTATATACTTTTTATGATTAACATTATATCCTTCTAATATGATTCTGATAATCATATCTTTCTTTATTATTAATAAATTGTTCTTTTATTCTATCTAGTATTTTTAGTATCTTTATCATTTTTAGATAAAGTATAATAATACTAGTTGATTCTTTCTTGCTTGAACATTAGCTCTCAATCTTTTTTGTATATTTTAACTTGGACTTCAAATATAAGTTTTCTTCTTCCAAACCTTTATAGTTTCATCTTTAGTTTCTTTTGTTCCTTTTAATTTAATCGGATATTCTGCTTTCGTTCAACTATATTATAAGCCATATTTTTACATTCTCGTATCCACTTAAACAAAAAATCCATTGCTTAATAAACCTTCATCTATAAAAATTGATAAAACTGTTTCTCCCACCTAACAAAACTCTATTAATAATTTGTTTTTTTTTACAATTATTAAATCTTTTTATTTTAGTTATTCCAAGAATATTATTAATCTAGTTAAATTATCTATTTTATCTTTACTAATAGAAATTTTTTTGATAAATAAATTCTAGATTTTGCTTTTTTTCATTATAAATATTTATTTTATCTTCATAAGTTAATTTTCACATATAAAAACCTCGATTCTTATATCCAAGAAACGAGGTTCAAATCAAAATACAGTCTTTTTATTTAGAAATAACTTCACAAATTAAATTTGATATTTCTGTTGGGTTATCAATTGGTAATCCAGCAATCATTTTAGCTTCACTATAAAGAATTTTTGCATATTTTTTAAATTCCTCTTTGTCTTTTTTATATAAATCCTTTAGTTTATTAGCAATAGGATGTTTTTCATTAATTTCAAGTACTGTTTGGGCTTTAATCCCCATGTCATTTGGCATAGCATCAAATACTTTTTGCATCTCAATAGAAACATCTCCTTCACTTGTTAGGCAAACAGGATGAGTTTTTAACTTATTAGTAAATCTTACTTCTTTTACTTCTTCTATTTCTTCTTTCATTTCTTTTAGTAAGTCTTCATTTTCTTTATTTACTTTTTTTGTTTTTTCTTTTTCTTCTTCTGTTTCAAGGTCTAAATCACCATTTTCAACGTTTGCGAATTTCTTACCATCATATTCCTGAATTGCTGTGATTGCAAATTCATCTACGTAATCTGTTAAATACAAGATATCATAATCTTTTTCTTTTACTTGTTCAACTTGTGGAAGTGAGTCAATCTTAGCGATAGAGGCTCCTGATGCATAATAAATTTTTTCTTGGCCTTCTGACATATTATCGACATATTCTTTTAAAGTTATTAATTTATCTTTCTTAGATGAATGGAACATAATTAAATCTTTTAATTTATCCTTATCTTTACCAAATTCATTATAAATTCCATATTTTAGTTGTACTCCAAATGTCTTAAAGAATTCAACGTACTTTTCCCGATCTTCTTTTAACATTGTTTCTAATTCTTTTCTGATTTTAGATTCAATATTTTTGGCAATTAGCCCTAAACTTTTTGACTTTTGTAAAATTTCTCTTGAAATGTTTAGTGATAAATCTTCAGTATCAACAATTCCTTTTACAAAACTAAAGTAATCTGGTAATAAGTCGCTACATTTATCCATAATTAGAACTCCGCTAGCATAAAGACTTAAACCTTTTTCATAGTCTTTTGTATAGTAATCATAAGGAGCATGGCTTGGAATAAATAATAATCCATTATAAGAACACATTCCTTCTACGGATGTTTGAATTACTTTTAGTGGCTTATCAAAGTCATTGAACTTGTCCATATAGAAATTGTTATATTCTTCTTCTGTTACTTCGCTTTCTTTCTTTTTCCACAAAGGAACCATACTGTTGATAGTTTCTATTTCTTTTTTATCTTCATATTCGTGTTTTTCTTCATCTTTTAGTTCATGCTTTGTTACTTCCATTTTAATTGGATAACGGATATAATCAGAATATTTTTTAATTAGTTCTTTTAGATTATATTCTTCTAAATATTCACTATAATTATCTTCTTCTGTATCTGATTTGATATGTAAAGAAATCTTGGTACCATTTTCTTTTTTATCACATTCTTCGATACTATATCCTTCAGCACCAGTAGAAATCCATTTATAGCCTTTTTCACTATCTACAGATTTTGTCTCTACTTCAATGCAATCACTCACCATAAACGCAGAGTAAAACCCTACACCGAATTGCCCAATAATATCTACCTTGTCTTGTTTTGTCATATTTTCTTTAAAATTTAATGATCCAGATTCAGCAATGGTACCTAGGTTTTTGTCTAATTCTTCTTCTGTCATACCAATACCATTATCTTCAATTACTAGAATTCTGTTTTCTTTATCATAATCAATTTTTATTTCTAGTTTATCTTTTTTTATCTTTATTTTCTTATCTGTTAGAGAACGATAATATAATTTATCTATTGCATCACTTGCATTAGATATTAACTCTCTTAAGAATATATCCTTGTTTGTATAAATAGAATTAATCATCAAATCTAATAATCTTTTAGATTCTGATTTAAATGCTTTTTTCTTCATTATTTCATCTCCTTTATATAATTTATTTATAGCACTATAATTAGCAGTTGTCAATACAGAGTGCTAATGTTTTTGTTTGGGAAAAGCCATTATATCATGGCTTTATCCAATTCAGTATTTAATTTATTATTTATATCCTCTAATATAATCATATTTTTTCTTTCTAGTTTTGAAAGTGACAAAGTTGATAATTTATTATTTTTAATAATTTGCAAGTGTTGTTTTTTGACACCAAGGCATAAATAGTTATACTTTTCATCTTTTTCTATTATTTGTACTTTAAAAAATGGTTTTTCAATTTTTTCTTTTATCGCTTTTAACACTTGATAAGTATAACTACTATATATTAAATTTATGTCGTCAATGAATATATTTAATATTTTGGCAAATTCATTATATTCAACAATTAATAAATGATTTTCTATAATTGCATAATGTTTGCCATTTACTTTCTCCAAAAAGGTTAAATTACCTTGGACTATTTTTTTCTCATCTTTTATTATTGGAAAGAATTCTCGTAAATCATTACTCAGTAAATCACAATTAAGACTTACCTGATAATTTATTAGGTCATTAGTGTTCATTACTACTGATAATATTTCTACTGCTAATTCTCCCATGATATTTGGAGCATGTTCAAACATTAATGTTATTGTTTCAAAAAGAAATTTCCATTCTTTTGGCAAATACCTTGTCATATGAAAATCATAAGTCTTTTTTTCAATATGAAACTCTATGTCTATTTTAAAATTATCAATATTTTTATTTCTTTTATCTCTTAATTCTTCTTTATCATATTTAGGAAGTAAATTTTTCATTTGATTCATAATATATGATACAGTTTTTACTTTTATAAACTGGTAACAAAAATACTCTTGTATTTTATCATTATCCAATACATCTACTGGAATGTATAAAACTTTAAATTTATCTATGGTGCTATTATATAACAGCGATAAATAAAAATTTGAATTATAATAGTTTGTTATATACATTTCAATTATAGGATATTCTTTTTTCTTTTTTAATACTTTTTTTATTAATACTTTTTTATCTTTATGACGCATACCTAACCCTTTTCTTTACTACATTTTTATTATAGCATGTTTTCGTATTTTTTTGCTATCTTTGTTCTTTTTTTTACTTTTATTGTCACTTTTTTGTGTTAATCATTGGTTTACATCATTCTACATTTTCAACCCAGGATATTATTTTGTCCCATGTTGCTGGTCCTACAACGCCATTTTCTGGAAGATTATATTTTCTTTGAATAAATTTTATGGATTCTTCAGTTAAATCATCAAAATTACCATTTATTCGTACACCAGGTATTTGATGCGTTTTATCACATATAATATATAAAAATTTTTGAAGATTTTCTACATCATCACCGGTCATTCCTTTGGATAAAAATATTCCTGGATATATTTTATCTTCATAATATAAATACTCTTTGGGAATCTCTTCTTTTGTTTGATTGTAAGCAGTTATCAAGTCGTTCCAAGTTTTTCTATCTACAATCCCTGTTGCATTTTTTCCATATGCTGTTTGAAATGACATTACCATTTCTTTGGTATTTTCTGTAAATTCTTCTCCTGCTAAATTTAGTTTTGGAATATTAGTATTAAAATAAGATAAAAAGTTTAAAAGATAATTTAAAATTCTAATATATGGTCCACTATCTCCTAATTCTAATGTATCACCATATGGAAATTTCACCTCTTCTAATGAAATTCCTTCTCCAGCTAAATCGGACACCTTCTTGACAGCATTATATAAATATTTTACTTCATACCAAGTAGATTTATCTACTTCTCCAGTGATTGGGAGATCAAATATCTCTTGAAATTTCCTTATGCTTTCTTCCATATCAGCTGTAAAAAAAATATTTTCTTCTTCTATTTTTGGAATTGCTGGATAATTATTACTAATTCTATTTAGTTGAATTTTTAATTGTCGCACATAGTTTCCGGCTGATCCTAGGCGAAATGGAAAACCAGGATAGGATGGAATATTGGGCGATACAGTAGCATTATAAATAATTTCTATGTCATTTCCATAGTAGTTCTTTAATATTTCTATAGGAGATAAACCTTGCTTTGCTAAATTTACGCTACCCCATTGTGACAAACCATTACATGTAGTATTAACACCATCACAATATGCAGCAAATAAAGGTTGTACTTGTTCTCCTTTTACAATATAGTTATTAAATATATCATCTACAATTTGTGAAATAGTTTCAAAAAATTGAGAATCTTCTTTAAATGTTTGATCGTAAGCTGGAGAAGAGGTGATATCAAAATTATATCCTTGTGATGGATACCACTCATTATAAACTCTATTCAGAGCATAAGAAATTTGGGCTAGAATATTAGCCTTGATGGCATCTATTGGCCAAGATGGATAAATTTCATTAGAGGCCACGTTTTTTATGTATTCGGGAAAAGATACTGTAATATTTTTTGCAGCACTGTCTGGTGGCCCAAGATGTACCGTTATTTCTGTTGGTACTGTTGGAGTTCTAGTCAACATATTACACTTCTCCTTCCATATCTACTTCAGGAATCATTTTAATATATTGGATTACACCTGTATTTCCATATATTGCCACATCATATTTTTTTATTTTTTCAAATCCTTCATGAATTGCTGTTACATCATATACTGTAGATTTTGGTGGAGAACCTGGTTTATAATCTTTCTCTTCTTCTGGAGATGGTAATTTAATATTACTAATCATTCCACTCGAATCTGTTTTTCCAACAAAAAATAAAACTTTTTGTTTATCAATATCTTTTGTTATTATAATATCAGTGTCAGGTATGGGTATAGCTTGATAAGCAGTAAAAACTTCTACTTTTAATGTTCCGGTAGATGGATTTTCTTTAATAAAATTTTGATAACTTTCAGTTTTTTTAAATTCTTCATAACTTACTAAATTCATTATAATTCCCTCACTTTCAAAACTTGACCTATTTGTAAATTAGTAGAGGTTAGGTTATTTAAATCCATTAAACTTATTACAGATGTGTTGTAGCGTCGTGCTATGTCATATAGATTATCACCTTTCTTTACGGTATATATTTCATATTTAGGTTCTATATAACCTTCACCAAAACATTCTTTTCCTGTAATTATTGAGAAATCTTCTGTGGGGATTTTTAATATTTGTCCTACAGATAATATTGTCGTATGTAAATTATTATTTTTCATAATAGCATCTACTGTTGTATTAAATAATTGTGCAATACTATAAAGACTATCTCCTGCTTTAACTTCATATTCTTTATAATTTATTGATACATTTTGAGTGGGAATTTTTAATATTTGTCCTATAGATAAAAGATTAGACGATAGACCATTAACTTCTTTTATAGTTTCTACTGTTGTGCCATATTTACTTGCTATAGAGTAAAGACTATCACCACCCTTTACAATATATGTTGTATAGGATTCTTCCTCACTTCCTTCCCTTGGAACTTTTAGTTGCTGTCCTAAAAAAAGATTAATTGTTTTTAATTTATTCAATTCTATTAATTCTTCTACAGTTGTATTATATTGCTTAGCAATTTGATATAAAGTATCTCCTTTTTGAACTGTATAGATGGTCGTTATCTGATTGGTAGGAATTATTAATTCTTGGCCTACTGAAATTGTATTACTGGTTAGGTTATTTTCTCTTTTAATGGTTTCTACTGGGATTCCAAATTGTCTACTAATACCATATAATGTGTCTCCTTTTTGAACTATATAGTTTTTCATACTTCACCTCACTCCAATATATGTATTTAGGTAAATTATTATTTCTTTTTTCTGATATTTAACATATCTTATTAATGAAAGGAGGAAACATATGTTCCCAAATTGTAATCATCATGATGATTGTCCAGAACGTCCAAGGCCAAATCGTCCTAGGGTAGTGTTTTGTCTTTTTCCTACGGGGCCTACGGGTTCTACTGGTGGAATTACTGGACCTACTGGACCTACGGGTGCAACAGGTCCTACAGGACCTACTGGACCAGCAGGAAGTGGGCTTACAACATTAGGTTACTATCCTGATTTTGCATCATTTATTGCTGCTCATCCAACGGGAAATCCTGGAGATTCTTATGTGGTTGGAGGATCTGTTTATATGTGGGATGCAGCAACTTCTAGTTGGGCAGCAACTTCTATTATACCTGGGCCTACAGGCCCTACGGGAATTACTGGACCTACCGGACCTACGGGAGCTACTGGTGCTACCGGGCCTACGGGAGCTACTGGTGCTTCACCTAATTTAACTATAGGTACAATTTCTACGGGTGCTCCTGGAAGTACTGCTGTAGCTAGTATTACTGGCACTAGTCCTAACTTTGTTCTTAATCTTACTATTCCTCAAGGACCTACTGGACCTACAGGAGCTAATGGTGCTACTGGAACTACAGGACCTACTGGGCCTACTGGTCTAAGTGTTACAGGACCTACCGGACCTACAGGGGCTAGTGGTGCTACCGGGCCTACGGGAGAAACTGGACCTACAGGACCTAGCGTTACAGGACCTACTGGGCCTACGGGTGCTAGCGGTGCTACTGGACCTACGGGAGTTACTGGACCTACCGGACCTAGCGTTACAGGACCTACCGGACCTACTGGTGCTAGCGGTGCTACTGGACCTACTGGACCTAGCGTTACCGGACCTACCGGACCTACTGGTGCTAGCGGTGCTACTGGACCTACGGGAGAAACTGGACCTACTGGACCTAGTGTTACCGGACCTACTGGGCCTACTGGAGAAACCGGACCTACCGGACCTAGCGTTACCGGACCTACCGGGCCTACTGGTGCTAGTGGTGTTGAAGGACCTACTGGACCTACTGGGCCTACTGGACCTACCGGACCTACGGGAGAAACCGGACCTACCGGACCTTAGCATTAATAAAAGTTCTCGCATAGAGAACTTTTTTAGTTATTATTTTTAATTTCATTTTTATCTTTTTATTACATATAGTTAAAGGAAAGGGTGAATTTATGAAAGTGTGTGTTTATGCAATTTCTAAAAATGAAGAAAAATTCGTAAAAAAATGGGTTTCTTCGATGAAGGAGGCTGATCAAATTTATGTATTAGACACTGGTTCTACTGATAATACTGTCGCATTGTTAAAAGAAGAAGGTGTACATGTAGAACAAGAAATTATTTCTCCTTGGCGCTTTGATGTTGCTAGAAATAAATCATTAGAATTGGTTCCTAAAGACTGCGATATTTGTGTCTGTACAGATTTTGATGAGGTTTTTGAAAATGGTTGGCGAGAAAAAATAGAAAAAGTTTGGAAAGATAATACTACTCGGTGTCAATATACTTATCACTGGAGTTTAAATGATAAAGATCAGCCTATCGTTAGTTTCTTTTTAAATCAAGTTCATAAAAGAGAGGGATACCATTGGACTCATCCTGTACATGAGGTTTTATCATATACTTTAGGAGAAGAAATCGTTGCAAGCTGTCCTGATGTCATTTTAAAGCATTATCCTGACATTTCAAAGTCTAGAAGTAGCTATTTACCATTATTAGAATTATCAGTTCGTGAAGATCCAGATGATGATAGAAATGTGCATTATCTTGGACGTGAATATATGTATTATGAAATGTGGGATAAATCTATTGAAATGTTAAAAAGGCATTTAACATTACCTAGAGCTGTTTGGAAAGACGAACGTGCTGCCTCCATGCGTTTTATAGGTCGATGCTATAAAAATCTTAAAAATTATGATGAAGCTAGATGTTGGTATGATTTAGCAATCAAAGAAGCCCCTCATTTAAGAGATGCTTTTGTAGAAAAAGCATTAATGGAATATGAGTTGGAAAATTATGAAGCTGTCGAAGACTTATGCTTTCGTGCATTAGAAATTAAAACTCATGCACAAACTTATATTAATGAACCTTTTAGTTGGGATAGTACTATTTATGATTTATTATCTATTAGTGCTTATCATTTGAAAAGATATTCACAAGCTGTCTACTTTATAGATATTGCTTTAACTTATCTTCCTACTGATGAACGTTTGTTAAACAATAGAAAAATATTCAAAGAAAAAGAAAGCCAAAATTAGCTTTCTTTTCTATTCTAGAAATAAGTCAATATTTCCTTCTTTATAATTTTCTAATATTTTATTCCAAATAACACTTTCTACAAAGCGACCTTTTTTAGGATGCATTAAATAACGAATTGTTAGTTCAATATGACTGTCTACAATTTTTGTATATATTGTAGGTTCATATTTGTTAAAGTATACTCTATTGGTAGTGTTGACATCATTAATCTGTGCTTTCATTTTTTTAGGTATATTTTTTATTGCTTCAATATTATTTATTATCTTATATAACTCTTGTTTATTCTTTACCAAGTCACAATCCATGGTTACTTTTACAGTTAATTCATCCCAGACATATTTAAAGCCTTTGTTTAGATTTCTTACCGGTTCAGAGAAGACGATAGAGTTTGGAAAAGTTACAATTACTCCTGTTGATTGTCCATGTTTTTCATCAGTAGATATTTCTAGCACTTCAAAATTTAGGGAAGAAATATTCATAACATCTCCACGTATACCTTTTACTTCTATTCTGTCTTCTACTTGGAATGGTTTTTTTACCTTTATATAAATTCCACAGAAGAAGTTTAAAATAAGTTCACGTAAAGCGATAGTCATTGCAGCTGAAGTAACACTGATTAAAGTCATTAAATTTTGAATATAGTCACTCCATATAAACAATAAGAAAATAACTTCTGCTATATTTAAGACAATTTGAATTGTTTGGTTAATTAAATATTCTTTTCTTCCTTCTATTTTTTTTCTTATGGTTCTTCTACCTATTTTTTTAAAAAAGGTAAATAATACTATTACGATTGTAGTTGATAAAATTAAAGAAATATATGTTTCATTTATAGTTGTTAACTCACTTAAATACTTGCAAAACCTATCAAAATATTCCATGCTATCCATCCCTTATGGGTTATAATTATATATTTTTTTTGTGTTTTTTTGAAGTTATCTAACTAAATATATGTTATACTAGACATATTATTGACACTTTGGAGGTGCGTATTATTATGATAATTGGAATTATTGGTGCTTTTGATGAAGAAGTTGAAAAGTTTATTGAAATTTTCCAGTTAAAAAAAGCAGAAAATTTCATTTGGGATATTTATTTAGGAGAATTTAAAGAGAAAAAATTAGTGGTATGTCGTTCTGGAATTGGGAAAGTAAATAGTGGTGCAATGACTCAATATCTTATTGATCATTTTCATGTTGATTTAATTATTAATTCTGGATGCGCAGGTAGTCTACTTAGTAGAGTTAAAATTATGGATGTTATTCTTAGTAGTTATGTTACCTATCATGATTTTCAACCTACTAGAGTTATGGAATACAGTGTTCCAGAACAAGGGAAAGTTAGTGCTTCTACTAAATTAATTAATATTGCAGAAGAAGCATTGAAACAGCTTGATGTATCAAACTATTATATTGCCCCTATTGCTAGTGGAGACGCTTTTGTTACAGATGCTAATATGAGAGATTACATTTATAAATCTACTGGAGCTTATGCAGTCGATATGGAAAGTGCATCTATTGGGCATATTTGTAAATTAAATCATATTCCTTTCTTATCTATTCGTACTATTTCGGACTTTTCTGATGGTCAAGAAGATTTTGAAGTTATTGCAGCTTATAAATCTAGTCTATTAGTTAAAACTATGATTGAAACATTATAAAAAGATAGCTATTATTCGTTAGCTATCTTTTTTAATTCGTTAAATAGACATTCTTTAGCTGGTCCATCTTTCTCTTCTTGAATTTGATTTGCTAAAGTTTTTAATGTCTTTTTCTTTTTCTGTTCTATATCTAAGTAGTCTAGTTGCTCTAGGAATTCTTCTATCATTTCATTAATTGTCATTTCTTCTTCGTCTTCTTTGCTTAATAAATCTTTTAGAACGCCTGTTTTTTCTAATTCTTCTTCTGACATAAACTACTCCTCTTTTTTTATTATATCATAAAGTTTGAATAATTACACCTTTCCCATTTTTACATGTAATTTTAGCAATACTACCATTTATTATGGTCATTTTAGGTGGTACATGACCAATGTCTGCATTAAAAACAATTGGTATGTTAACAAATATTTTCTTTAAGGCATCTTGATAAGAGAAGTCTTTATAAAAACAGCTTTCTACAGCAACTCTTCCAACAACTATACCTTTTAAATATTGAAACCATCCAGCTTCTCGCATTTGAAATAGTGTTCGATAAAACACCTCTACTGACAATTCACAAACATCAAAATACCAAATGATTCCATCTTCTTTATATCTTTTTATAAATTCTTTTGTGTAGTCATATGGTGTTCCTATTAAATCTTTTAAACAATCTAAACAGCCACCAATAATTCTTCCCTGGATATCTACTTCTCCATTTAAA
This sequence comes from uncultured Bacilli bacterium, assembly GCA_944332635.1. Classification (GTDB taxonomy): domain Bacteria; phylum Bacillota_I; class Bacilli_A; order RF39; family UBA660; genus Faecimonas. Next base: position 5,040 of record CALVKI010000047.1, on the reverse strand, counting down.
TCTTCCCAGTAAACAGGCTCAGTTAAATGATACCCATCCCCCTCTTCTAACCAATCTTTTTGATAAAAATCAAAGCTTTTTTGTTCTAGAATATTTCCTGATAAGATTTCTAAATTGTTTTTTAAACACTCATGTAGGTTGGTTTGATCATAGCTTCCACCATTGCATCCATATAGTGTTGCGATATCTAGTTTTGTTGTTGTGATATAAAGAAGTGCTGTAGGGTCTGAATATCCCATCATCCATTTTGGATTTTCTTTTATATGATTCCAGTTAACGAATGGTAACATATCTACTAAGAAATCTCCTCCATTGGCACAGATAATCATTTTAATATTTTTATCCGTTATTAGTTCATCTAATTCTTCACTTCTTTTTTTTCCTATTGTAGATACAATTCCTTTATTTCTAACACTAGCTGTTTCTTTAATTTGATATCCATATTTTTTTAATGTTTTTAGTGATTTTTCAAACGCTAGAATATTATCTCCTACTCCTGCTGATGGAGCAGTAATTCCAATAGTATCATTTTTTTCTAGGAATTTAGGATATTGCATGTTTTTTCTCCCTATTTTTATCTAAAATACTGTTTATAATTATTAAAATTATACTGATTACTAGCATTACTCCCGCTGTTATTAACATTGGGGTTGCACTTATCGCTAAAGTTTCTTCCATAGACTCTATTACTAGATTTATAATTAAGGAAATACTTCCTCCTATTAATATGATGAAAAGAGCTGCAATAATTCCTGCTATTCCTAAATTTACAATCCATTTGTAATATGGCTTCTTTAATAAAGCAATAATTATAATTGCAATTATTGAAATGATAACTGAAACTATAATAAATTCATCTGAAGTTATTGTATTATAACTATCTACCATAGCCTGAGCATCGGCCGGCATTTCTTGCCTAGCTTCCTTTATAATTTGTTGATATGCATTTTCTGTAATTTCATCCCCCATTATTTCATCTATCGCTTGATTTAGTTGTTCATCTGTAATTCTTTCTCCAATTACATTTTCAATTAAATCTTTATTTCCTTGAAGAATATCTCTAATATCTTCTTCTAAATTAATATCTTCAATTTCTTCTTTTGATAGATCTTTTATGATACGATTACTGTATTTTTCTACGAATCCATTAATCTCTTCATCATTTTCTATTGTATTTTTTATTGCATTATATTCTTCTTCTGATAGCCCCTCTAAATTATCTGTGAGAGCTTCTGTCATTTGATTTGTAATTTCTTCCTTAAAATATCCTCCTATTAAATCCTTATTTACCATTTTCTCTGCATAAATTATAGTTGGTATCAAAGTAAATGTAAATACTAGTACTGTAGTTAAGATACCTCTAATAAATGTTTTCATAACTCTCCTCCTTTATTTGTTTTATTATATCATGAAAAAAAGCAATTCTATCATATGAATTACTTTTATGTGTTTGGTTTTACATTTGACTTGTCTTTATTAGTCATTTAGCTTTTTTATACCATTTTCTAATACTTTATCTGCTTCTTTTCCATGTATTTCTTTTGCTGAATTGTAAGTTAACATACATATTGTCATTGGTCTATTGCACATATAGATGGAGTAATTAAAGATGCTTTATCATAAACATCATTAAATGCTACAGCTCCTACTGTTTTTCCTTTATGTACTCCTACATTGATTACAACAGCTCCTTCTTTAATATAATCTACTGTTATAAATTCTTTTTTTACGCAGCTACTTACTTATCACAATTTCTGATGATGCTTACTAAATCATTGATTTTAGAATGATAAATTATAAAGATTACATTATTTTGTAACATTAGTTCAGCTAATGGTTTTACTACAATATTACTGCGATTGATAATTGCTACTTTTTCCTTTCTAGTGGAATATCATAAGCTTTTAATAACATTTCTATTCCAAGAGGAGTGCATGGCATTAAAGTAGTATCTCCAGTTAATTGGTTTCCTGCTAATAAAGAAATTAAACCTTCTGTATCTTTTTCTGAACTAATTATTTCTAGCAATCTTCTTTATTCTTCTCTTAAGTTTTCTGGTAATGATAGTTATATCATCATACCGGTAATTGTTTCATCATCATTTATTCTTGCTATACATTTTTCTAATTCTTCTTATATCATTTCATAAAAATGAACACTAATAAAAGCAATCATTGTGTTATTATTAATTTTTCATTCATTTTAACATACAGTTCCCCACCAAAATCATTACCAATAGATAGATCTACAACTCTAGGAAGTTCCTTTCTTTTCTGTAATAAATATTTGTTTAATTCTTTATATAGAATAACACTTACATATAGACTATTAATTCGTTTATCTATATCTATACTATTTGTTTTTATTATAATATTTTCTTTATATTTTTAAATCCACGAATGTAATAGACTATCTCCATGTAAATCTATATCTAATGATACAGACCATACCAATTCATTATTAATTAATACTCTATCAATTGCATTTTGCTTTACACAAATAGGGTAATATCTATTTTTTGTAGTTCTTAATATATCAAATCCATACTTATCTATTAGACAATATAAATATTAAACTACATGGATGGCAATATTATATTTTTTTGATAACATCCCCTTAGAACAACCTTTTTTTCTTTCATCATATAAATTTATTTTATCTGCATAACTTAATTTACTCATAATAAAAACCTCGTTTCTATGTCCAAGAAACGGGGTTCATATCATGATCCTTACTCTTTTATCATATAATTATCATCTTGATAATCTATAGCTATTGTATCTCCTGGCTTAATTTGTCCACCTATTATTTTTTTAGAAAGCATAGTCTCTATCGTTCTAGACACTAAACGTTTTAATGGTCTAGCTCCATAATTAATATCATATCCATCATTAATTAATTGATTTTTGGCTTTATCTGTTAAATTGATTTTTATATCAATATCTTTTAATCTAGTTTCAATTTCATTTATAATTTTATCTAAAATATGACTAATGGCTTCTTTTGTTAATGGATTGAAGACAATTATTTCATCAATACGGTTAATAAATTCTGGTCTAAAATGTTCTCTTACTTCTCGCATTACTAAATCAGTATTACCATCTAATATATGTTCACTACCTAAGTTAGATGTCATGATAATAATGGTGTTTTTAAAATCAACTGTTCTACCATTAGAATCTGTTACTCGTCCATCATCTAGAATTTGTAGTAATAAGTTTAATACTTCTGGATGTGCTTTTTCTACTTCATCAAATAATACAATGCTATATGGATTACGTCTTACTGCTTCTGTTAATTGTCCGCCTTCTTCATATCCTACATATCCTGGAGGGGAACCTATTAATCTTGATACAGAGAATTTTTCCATATATTCACTCATATCAATTCTTATCATATGACGTTCATCATCAAATAATTCATAGGCTAAAGTTCTAGCGACTTCAGTCTTACCAACTCCAGTTGGTCCTAGGAACATAAATGATGCGATAGGCCTATTTGGATCTTTGATACCACTTCTTGATTTTATTACAGCATCACTTACCAATTCTAGAGCTTTATCTTGTCCCATGACACGTTTTTTCATATTATCCTCTAAAGATAATAATTTTTCCTTTTCACTACTAATTAATTTTGCTACTGGAATATTTGTCCATTTAGCAATAATTTTAGCAATATCGTCTTCTGTTACAGTATCACTTAATATTTTGTTTTTTTCAGTATTATTTAAATCTTCTAACTCTTTTTCTAATTTTGGAATTGTTCCATGTCTTAGAATGGCAGCTTGCTCTAAATCATATTTATTTTCAGCTTGTTCTAGTTTGAATCTCGCTTCTTCTATTTCTTTTTTCTTTTTCTTGATATTTTCATTTAAATTCTTTTCTTTATTCCAAGCCTCTGTTAATTCTTGTTCTTTTTGTTTCATAGTGACTAGATTTTTGTCAATGTCTTCTCTACGTTTTTTAGAAATTTCATCTTTTTCTTTTTTTATAGCTTGGCGCTCGATTTCTAAACGCATAATTCTATGAGTTAAGTTGTCTAATTCAAAAGGAACAGAGTCCATTTGTACTCGGATTGTTGCACAAGCTTCATCTACTAGATCGATTGCTTTATCTGGTAAGTATCTATCTGTAATATATCTATTAGATAGTGTGGCTGCTGCAATTAATGCTTTATCTTGAATAGTTACACCATGATGAATTTCAAAACGTTCTTTTAATCCACGAAGAATTGTAATTGTATCTTCTACATTTGGTTCATCTACTTTTATTTTTTGGAAACGTCTTTCTAATGCACCGTCTTTTTCAATATATTGTCTATATTCATTTAGTGTTGTTGCTCCAATTACATGAATTTCGCCACGAGCAAGCATTGGTTTTAAGATATTTGAAGTATCCATTGCACCTTCTGTTCTACCAGTACCTACAATCATGTGAATTTCATCAATAAACATGATAATGTCGCCTTCACTTTTTTTAATTTCGTTTAAGACATTTTTTAATCTTTCTTCGAATTCACCACGATATTTAGCACCAGCTACTAGAGATGCCATATCTAGCTCCCAAACAGTTTTATCTTTTAAGCTTGATGGAACATCACCCTTAATAATTCTTAAAGCTAGTCCTTCAACAATAGCAGTTTTTCCTACACCAGGTTCACCAATTAGAACTGGATTATTTTTTGTTTTCCTTGATAATACTCTGGTGATACTACGAATTTCTTCATCACGTCCAATAACTGGATCAATTTTTCCTTTTTTAGCATCTTCAGTGATGTTACGACCATATTTTTCAAGAACATTTTCTTCTTGTTGTTCATTATAATTATTATACATATTATCACTCATTCATTGTTCATTATACTCATTTTTTAGCACTTGTCAATATAGAGTGCTAATTATAAACATAAAAAAATGTAGAGTTACAATTGATGTGACACCATCAATATAGAAAAAAAGCAATAAGTCGTATAAAATATTAATTGAAACAAAAAATTATACGAAAGGACTTATTGCATATGACAAGTATATCACAAATTCAA
>CALVKI010000046.1 GCA_944332635.1 uncultured Bacilli bacterium | reverse complement strand
AATTACATTTATCAGAGGTATGTGCACATGAAACGTTACATTTCTTATGGTTTGAAAAGTGGAAAAAAATTCATCCTGAAACTAAAAGACGAGAATTTGATTCACCATATTTAGTTTGGCAATATAGTGAAATGGTAACAGATCCTATTTTAAATAACAAACCATTTTCAGATATGTTTGATTTTAATGAAAGAGGATATGATAGTTTTTGTGAAATCGATGATAATGGATGTAAAGCAATGGATAATTTGAGAAAAATTTATAGTAAAGATATTTCCATTGAAGAAAAAATAAACGAAGGATTTGAATATATTAATAAAATTTTAAAAAATAAAGAAAGTATAAGATTTTCAAAAAAGTAAATTATTAGATTTTACAATAATTTAGAGTTAAAATAGCAATGGAAAGATAAATTATCGATAACGCTTATTTTAGTATATTAAAATGAGTATTATGAAGTAGTCAGTCACACTAATACATATCAAAATAAACTAATCATAATATAAAAACAATGCACGTTGAATGTCTAAGCTTACTAAGATTACGTTAGCATCTAGTAAACCTATATAAAAGTGAAGTGATAATAATGATAAAAATAAACGATATAAATTATAACAATTTCACTAATAAAATAACATGGGGGAATTTTTATGTTAATTTGCCCGAAAAAAGAACAGGTATTGCTCCATTTATTAGTTTTAATATAGAAGATAAAATTATTATAGGATTAGAATTTGTATATTCAAAAGAAATGTGGGAAAGTACAGAATCTTATACAAAAATTGATATGCAAAAATATTTAACTGATATTACATATGAAGATAAAAACGGTTGGATTTCATTAATAATAGAAAAACATAATTGTTATATTACAAAACTAGAAAACAATATATTTAAAATAAATTTGTTTGTAGATTCTATCTCAGAAAACATTAAAATTGAATTAGACGTTATACTACAAATTTAATTTTGTGTAAAATAAAGAAGAATAAATAAAGGAGATGATTTTATGTCTATACCAACCATAAAATTTAGAGAAATGACGCTAAAAGAAAATATAGATGTTGTAAAATGGGCATACTTTGAAGACAATGGAGCATTAAGTGTTCATGATTTTACTATTCAATATTTTCCTGAACTAGCTAATTTGGATTCAAATTTATCTCAGGAAAAAGTTTATAAAGCAATAGAAGATGTAGTTACTAATGATTATAATAAATATAAAGATAGAATAATTAACGAAACTTAAAGATATAATTTATTATGGAAAAATTACAATGATAAATATTTTGAAACACTATCTTCATATCTTAATGTTGAATGGCCTAAAGATGTAAAAGAAATTGTAGCAACAGTAGGATTAATTCCTGTTTTTCCAATGTATTTAGATAGTTTTTCTTTTTCTGTTAGTATAGGTGTTGACGAATTAAAGTTATTCGAAGTATGTGCACACGAAACATTGCACTTTTTATGGTTTGAAAAATGGAAAAAAATTCATCCAGAAACAAAAAGAAGAGAATATGATTCACCATACTTAGTTTGGCAATATAGTGAAATGGTAACAGATCCAATTTTAAATAACAAACCATTTTCAGATATGTTTTCTTTTAGCAAAAGAGGATATGATAGCTTTTATGAAATTGATGATAATGGATGTAAAGTAATGGATAATTTAAGAAAAATTTATAGTACAGACATTTCAATTGAAGAAAAAATAAACGAAGGTTTTGAATATATTAATCAAATTTTAAGTAATAAAGAAAGAACAATTACCAAAAAATAAATTATACAATAGGAAATATAAAAAAATAGTAAAAGCAATAAAGGAGGAACAGTTATGAACGAATATTTAGAATTTGCAAAAAAAATAGCATTAGAGGCAGGTAATATTATGAAAAAATATTTTTCAAAAAAAGATATTTCTTCATATAAAGGAGATAAAACTATTGTTACTTTAGCTGATAAAGAAATAAATTCACTTTTAATAAAACAGGTTAAAGAAAAATTTCCAGAACATTCAGTAGACGGAGAAGAAGAACAATTTGGTAAAAGTAAATATGTTTGGGTATGTGATCCAATTGATGGAACAGCAATGTATGCACGAGATATTCCAGTAGCCGTATTTTCTCTAGCTTTAGTTATAGATGGAGTTTCTACTGTAGGTGTAATATATGATCCATTTACTGAAAATTTATATTCCGCAATTAAAGGGCAAGGAGCATATCAAAATGATACAAAAATACAAGTTAATGATTATAATTTAGAAGATATAAAAAGTGTAGCTCATTTTGATATGTGGCCTTCTGCAGAATACAATCTTTTTCCTATAATTCAAGAATTAGGAAAGAAGACCTATTTTATAGGGTTAGGAAGTATAATTAGAGCATGTTCTTGCGTTGCTAACGGAGAATTTACATTTGCAATATTTCCTGGTACTACTCATAAAAATTGCGATATAGCGGCAGTTAAAGTTATTGTTGAAGAAGCAGGTGGAAAAGTCACAAATTTATTTGGAGAAGAGCAAAGATATGACAAAAGTATAAATGGTGCTGTAATTAGTAATTCAAAAGTTCATAGTGAAATCATTAATACTATAAAAAAATATATAAAGAAAAAATAAATACTAAAATCTTAGTATTTATTTTAATTTAAAAATACCATAAGTATTAGTTATTGGATCATTAAATATTCCTATTTTTGGAGGAACAAGTGTAAATAAAATAAAACTACTAAAAAGTATTACAATACTTAAAATAGTAAATAAAAAACAGTTTCTTTTATATTTTGTGGTTATTATATTTTTATAACTATAATAATAACTTAAAAATCCAGCAGCAAAAAAACTCCCAATATCAAGTATTGCAAAATTAGTACCTATAATACCCGTATATGTATAAAAGAAAACAACTATAAAAATTAATCCTAAAACAATACTTTTTACCTTTATGCATAAATAGTTATAATAACTTTTCTTAAAAACAAAATATCCTAAAAAACTCATAAACAACATAGGAAAAAATAGAAGTTTTAAATGTTCCCACGTACTTTCATTAACAGCACTAAACAATCCTACAAATAAATTATTTCTCGATAGTTGATAAGTAAAATGAAGTAGAGTACCAAAAGCAAAAACAAATATCAAAGAAAAAATTTCAAATTTTATTAATTTAGAATGATTCATGTAACTCCTCCCATAATAATATATTTTAATAATCTTTACATTATTCAACATATATCTTTAATTAAAACACTAGTAAAAATTTTTAATTTATGATAATCTTTCATTATAAGAGGTGAGAAAATGAGAGAAAGAAATATTGCAGTTGCAATCATCTTAACACTTGTAACTTGTGGAATCTATGGAATCTACTGGTTTATTGTTCTTACGGATGATGCAAGATTGGCAAGTGGAGATACTAAAGCTCCATCAGGAGGAATAGCATTCTTGTTAACCCTAGTAACTTGTGGTATTTATGGAATTTACTGGGCATATAAGATGGGTAAAACACTTGTCATGGCAAAACAAAAAGCAAATATTCAAGCAGAGGATAATTCAGTATTATATTTAATACTTCAATTATTTGGTCTTGGAATAATCAATTATGCCCTAATGCAAAATGAATTAAATCAACTTGCAGGAAAAGAGGCAGGAGTAAGAGCGTAAAGCTTTTTTTTCTTTCTATGCAAAAAAAGATAATCATTACCACAATTGTTATTATTCTGTTAATATCTTACCTCTATTTAGGAAACATATTTAATATCTATATAGATTGTCCAATAAAAAAAATAACCGGACTATATTGCCCCGGATGTGGTATCACTAGAATGTTTCAAGCTATTTTACGCTTAGATTTATATCAAGCCTTCAGATTTAATCCTTTGCTTTTTATTTCTTTGCCATTTTTTATATTCTTTATGCTAGAAGATATTATAACTAAAAAAGAACCTTTATATAATAAAATCCCAACTAAACTACTAGTAATAATTATCATAACATTTATTTTTTATGGTATATTAAGAAACATTCCTTTTTTTGACTTTTTAGCACCCACAATAATTAAATAAAAAAATGACATAAAAACATAATTAAAATACCAAAAACAAAAAATAACAAAACCTTTATACTCAAGGGATATTTAAAAGAAGTAGGGATTAGCTCACAAATAGAAATATGAATCATAATTCCAGCTGCTATAGAAAGAATGCAACCTAAAATAAAATCAGTAATAAACGGTGCCAAAAATAAATAGGCAATAATTGCTCCAACAACCTCAGAAAATCCAGAAATAAAAGTAAATAAAGTAGCTTTGATCCGACTTTTAGTAGCATAATAAATAGGGATTGCAACGCTGATTCCTTCTGGTATATTATGCAGAGCTATTCCAAATGATAAAGTAACTCCTAAAGATAAATCATGACGACTAGAAAGAAATGTAGTAATTCCCTCAGGTATATTATGAAATATTAATGCTATAACAGTAATAATACCTAAACGATACAAATAATTAGACGAAATCTTTTCTTCTATTTTTCTTGATATTCTAGCAGAAAAAACAATTCCAAACACTACAAAAATAGCAGTAAACAAAATACTAGGTACAATAAGTGCGTTTTGAAAAAACAAAGTAAATCCCTCAGGAATTAATGACAAAAAAGAAATAGTAAGCATAACACCACTAGCAAATAACAAAGCAGCTGGAAGTATCTTTTCTTCTTTATAATTAGATAAAAAAATAGGAAATATTCCAAACATAGTAGATAATCCAGCAAACATTGTAATAAAAAAACTAATAATAATAGAATCCATACCAAATTATATGAATAAAAAAAGTAAACAATACTAAATAATGTTTAATTTTTTTATATATAATTTTTTCTCTAATTCCGGTATAACTTCACTTCCCCGCGATACAAAATGATCAAATTCTTCTTTCTCAACTTTATGAGAACTAATATAATAAACATCTGATTGGAATTTAGTCATATCATGAATAAGTAAAGCAAATAACTCTAAACTATGGTTAGAAACATAATCTTGAATAAGTAAAAATGCATTGGAAAGCATTTCTTTATAATTATTTGGATTCAGTACCAAAACAGAAGAAGATGCTAGCTTTTTATCGTCAAATTGATATTCTTTTAACCCATGCCATAAAAAATCATCTGCTTTACAAATATTAGTTAAGCAAAGTCCTTCTTTACATAACTGTGAATAAGAAAGATTATAAGAATTCACCATATCTTTAACCCAAACAACATCTTCTGGAAGTGTTTTGCTAGAATGAAAAGATACAGTATCGACCATCGTAGCAAGAACTGCAAGACAAATCTCTTCTGTTGTAAACTGTTTCTCACGTCCTTTAACAATCATACTCGCCGTAGAACTAGCTCTTTCATTTCTATAATATGGATATGATAATTCTTTCCCAGTAGGATGATGATCAATAACCCCTACAACTTGACCATCAACAGTCCTTTCAAAATGATCCACCAAAATATATTTTTGTTCCTTATCATCAGGTAAACTGTCTTTATAATCTCTCAGATTAATACCATATCTACAACAAATATCAATATTTTCACTATCTACTTCTAAATCCGGTATAACAAATTTAGCGGAATAACCTAAACGATTTAAATATCTCTCTAACAAAACCCCACTAACAATACTATCTACATCAGGATTTAGATGTCCAAGAATAATATATTCTATCTTTTTCATATCATCACCAAGAAAAGTATAACATAGAATAATAATCTATGATATAATACAGGAATAGAGGTGATAGAATGAATTATGATTTAGAGATGGAAAATCAAATCAAAAATATTTCCACAAAAAATAAATTATTATTACACGCTTGTTGTGCCCCCTGTTCTTCAGCTGTATTAGAGCGTATTTCTAAATATTTTGATATCACCATTTTATACTATAATCCAAATATTACTGAACCAGAAGAATATGAAAAAAGATTAAACGAAATCGAAAACTTTGTTAAAAAGCTAAACATAAAAAATATAAAAGTACTAAGAGGAAGATATAACCCAAAAGAATTCTTTGATATATCAGCAGGGTTAGAAAAAGAAAAAGAACGAGGAAAGCGTTGCTACAAATGCTATGAATTAAGATTAAAAGAAACAGCCAAAGTAGCAGAAGAATTAAATTTTGACTACTTTACAACAACCTTAAGTATTAGTCCATACAAAAACAGTAAGTGGCTCAATGAAATAGGTGAAAACTTAAATAAAGAATATACACCAACTTATTTATATGCTGACTTTAAGAAGAAAAATGGCTATAAACGAAGTATTGAATTATCCAAAGAATATGGTTTATATAGGCAAGATTATTGTGGGTGTATTTATTCAAAAAAAGAACATGAACTAACAAAATTAGAACATTTATCATAAAATAAAGTAAACTTTACTAGAAGTAAAAACTAGCGTATACTAAATACAAAGAAGAGGAGTGAAAATATGAAATATTACTGCATAGGAATAAAAGGAACAGGAATGTCAACCCTTGCTCAAATACTTTATGATTTAGGAAATGAAGTAAGTGGATATGATGACGCAAGAGGACACAAATTTACGCAAGATGGTCTAGAAAAAAGAAATATTCCAATTTATTATGATCATGACCACGGAATAGATAAGGATACAATTGTAACATATAGTGTAGCCTTTAAAGAAGATCATGAAGAAATGAAAAGAGTTAGAAGCTTAGGATTAACTGTAAAAAAATACAGTGAATTAATGGGAGACGTTATTGATATGTTTGAAACTATCGGTGTAAGTGGTACTCATGGAAAAACAACTACTTCATCACTAATTAGACACCTTTTAGAAGAGACTACCGGTTGTAATTACTTTATTGGTGCCGGAGATGGTTATGCAGATAAGAAAAACAAATATTTCGTTGTAGAAAGTGATGAATTCAATCGTCATTTTACAGATTATCATCCTGCATATTCAATCATCACTAATATCGAAGCAGAACATCTAGAATGTTATAAAGATATTGATGATATCAGAAATACTTTTGAAATTTTTGCAAATCAAACAAAAAAATTAGTAGTTGCTAATGGAGATAATGAAGAGGTTAGGAAAATCAACTATAAAACCAAAGTATTATTTTATGGATTTAAAGAAAATAATGATGTAGTAATTAAAAACATGGAACTACTAGAAACTGGTTCTGTATTCGATTTATACATAAATAACGAATTATTTGGTCATTTTGATATTCCATTATACGGAAAACATATGGTTGCTAATGCCACAGCAGCAATTACTATCGCAAAAGAATTAGGATTAACTATGGAACAAATTCACAGTCTATTAAAAACCTTTCAAAATGCTAAAAGACGCTTTGCAGAAACAAAAATAAATAACTGTGTAATTATTGATGATTATGCACATCATCCAACAGAAATAAAAGTAACATTAGAAGCAGTTAAGCAAAAATATCCTAATAAACGTTTAGTAGTAGTTTTCGTTCCAAACACTTATTCTAGGACAAAAGATTTTAAAGATGAATTTATTGAAGCATTTAGTATTGCTGATAAAACTTATTTAACAGAGATCGATTGTAACAGAGAACGTCAAGAAGATTATCCAGGAGTTACTTCTCATATTATTACAGATAAACTAAAAAATGGAGAAATGATCAGCTTAGATACTATTGAAAAATTAAAAGATGAAAAAAATTCTGTTGTATGTTTTATGAGCTGTGCATATGTTGACAAATTAATTGACAGTTTTAAAAACTTGATAAAATAAAGAGGAGAAACCTCTTTTTTTATTTTCTCGAAATTTTTTTCGAGTTTTTTTATTTGTTCGATTGTTTTCGGTCGAACAATTGTACTATAATAGAAACAGATAATAAAAGGGAGGAAAAAATATGAAAAAAAAATACTTAGTACTACAAATCAAATCTGAAAAAGCTACTATAAATAAAAAACTAGAAGAAGAATTATATGAAGAACTTACAGATATGTTTTTTTATGAAGATATTTTTATGTATAATAACAAAGAATACTTTATAGATATTACAAACTATGAAGAATTATACAAAAAATCTACATACCAATTAGCAAACAATATAAAAGAAAACTTAAAAAATAAATATCATTTAAAAGTAAAAATAGGAGTAGGTACCAATCTATTCCTAGCAAAAACAGCATGTGATATCATAACCAATATAAAAAAACTAGAAATTGCATATTTAGACGAAAAAAAATACATTTTAACTTGCTCGACATACAAACCATTAAGCGACTTTTGGCAGATTAGTAACAGCATGATGTTAAAACTAAAAAAACTAAAAATATGCACTATGGAAGACATTAGAAATTATTCATACAAAAAACTTTATGAAGAATTTGGATATAATGCTGAATATTTAATTAATCATTCTCTAGGAATAGAAAGTACTACATTAAAAGAATTAAAAGAAAATAATATTCCAAGAACAGTTTCTGCTTGTACAAACTTTAAAACCATTAAAACAAGAAAAGAAAGCCAACAGGAATTAGTAAATTTATTAGATTTTAATATTTTAAAGCTTAGAGAAAACGGTCTTTATACAAAAAAAATATATTTATATATAAAATATGCAAATAATATCATTCCAAAAGACATAATTACTATCAAATTAGAAACAGAAACTAACTCCTATATAACTTTAATGAATTCTGTATTAAATACATATAAAAAACAAGCCAATTTATTTATCCCTATCGAAAAACTAGCAATATCCTTTAGTAAGATAACTAAAAGAAAAAAAAGCACTTATACAATCTTGAAAACAAAAAGTGAATTCAAAATAAATTTTATGAACCTATTAAATAAAAAGAAAGAGTTATTATACATTATACATAAAAAAATAACATTTTTGCATACATAAAATTACTGTTTTACTATGAAATAATATTAAATTTTGCTATAATGTTACTAGTGGTGAAAAAAATGAAACGTAGTGAAGTACAAAGAGATAAATTAAGTCCTATGATGCAACAATATATGGAAATAAAAGATAAATACGAAGACTGTATTATCTTTTTTCGCCTCGGTGACTTCTATGAAATGTTTTTTGATGATGCAATAATAGCTTCCCGCGTTTTAGAGTTAACATTAACAGGGAAACAAGCAGGGTTAGAAGAGCGAGTTCCTATGTGTGGCATACCACATCACGCATATGTTGGATATGTTGATGAACTAATAGAAAAAGGCTACAAAGTAGCTATCTGTGAGCAACTAGAAGATCCAAAACTTACTAAAGGAATGGTAAAAAGAGATGTAATACAAGTAGTTACCAAAGGAACTAGAATAGATGAAAATATAGATTCTAAAAGTAACAATTACATTGCTAATATATATAGCTTTGACTATTGCTATGGAATTAGTTTTGCTGATATTTCTACTGGAGAAGTTTATGCTATGCTAGTAGAAGGAGAAAAAGAAAAAGTAATAAAAGAAATTGCAAAGCACGGATTTAAAGAAGTTATAGTAAATAACAATACCAATCGAGAAATAATAGAAATATTAAGAAGTAACTATAATGTTTTAGTAACAATCACGAAAGAAGAGTCAGATGACAAAAACTATGAATATATATATAAAAATATTGAAGATATAAGATTCATATCTACATTAAAACATTTACTATATTACATATTAGATACAAAAAAAGGAGATTTACACCATCTCCAAAAATGTAGAATTATAAAGAATAGTGAATACTTAGAATTTGATAACAATACAAAGAGAAATCTTGAATTGACAGAAACATTAAGAAATAGAGAACGTCAATATAGTTTATTATGGTTGTTAGACAAAAATAAAACAGCTATGGGCTCAAGATATTTAAAATACAACATTGAAAACCCACTAACCAATAGAATAGCTATAGAAAGACGTTATAACATGATAGAAAAACTATCAACTGAATTTATATTACGAGATGATTTAACTAAAGAATTAGCAAATGTATATGATTTAGAAAGGCTAGCTGGAAGAATTAGTTATGGCAATTTAAATGCTAAAGATTTATTACAATTAAAAAACTCATTAAAATCATTTCCAAAAATCAAAGAAATTCTAGAAGAACTAAAGTATGATAAAAAAATAGAAACATTAGATGAATTATATGAACTACTTGATAGAACAATATTAGAAGATGCACCTTTTTCTTTACACGAAGGACATCTAATTAAGCCAGGATACAATAAAGAGTTAGACGAATTAAAGAAAATAAGTAGTGGTTCTAAAGACTTCATTTTAGAACTAGAACAAAAAGAAAGAGATCGTACTGGTATAAAAAATTTAAAAGTTGGTTTTAATAAAGTATTTGGATATTATATAGAAGTATCAAAAGGACAAAAACATTTAATAAAAGATGAATTTGGCTATGATAGAAAACAAACTCTAGCAAACTGTGAAAGATATACAACTTCATCACTAAAAGAAAAAGAAAACATTATTTTAGGAGCAGAAGAAAAAATTATTAACTTAGAATATAAAATATTTATGGATATTAGAGAAGTAGTAAAAAGATACATCTCTAAACTTCAGAAAGCATCTAAAATTATCAGCGAAATAGATATGCTACAAGCATTTTCTATCATAAGTGACCAATATAAGTTTGTACGCCCAACATTAACAGAAGACAAAATGATAAAAATGATCGAGTGTCGTCATCCAGTTGTAGAACAAGTCATGAAAGATAAATATATCCCAAATGATATAATCATGGATAAAACAACTGATATTCTATTAATCACAGGACCAAATATGGCAGGAAAATCAACTTATATGCGCCAATGTGCAATTACCGTAATCATGGCTCAAATAGGTTGTTTTGTTCCTTGCAAAAGCTGCATAATGCCTATTTTTGATAAGATATTTACAAGAATCGGAGCAAGTGATGACTTAGTAAGTGGCGAATCCACATTCATGATAGAAATGAAAGAAGCTAATACTGCAATTAGTGAAGCAACCGAACACAGTCTAATCCTATTTGACGAATTAGGACGAGGAACCGCAACTTATGATGGGATGAGCCTAGCACAAGCAATATTAGAATACATTCATGATAAAATTAAAGCAAAGACAATGTTTTCAACACATTACCATGAACTAACAGCTTTAGAAAAAGATTTAAAACATTTAAAAAATGTACATGTATCAGCAATTGAGAAAGAAGGACAAATTACATTTTTACATAAAATAAAAAATGGAGCAGTTGATAAAAGTTATGGTATTCATGTTGCTAGTCTTGCGCATTTACCTGAATCATTAATTAAAAGAGCAGATGAAATATTAAATATATATGAGAAAAAAAATATAAAGAAAGAAACATTTACTCAAACTTCATTATTTGAATTAACTGAAAATGAGATTGAACCAAAGAAAAACGAAATTGAAGAAAAAATAAAAGAAATCAACCCATTAGAAATGACTCCTATGGAAGCATTAAATTATTTGTATGAATTGAAAAAAAAAGTAAATCGAAAGGAATAAATATATGAAAAACAGAAGCGAATTAAGAGAAATTATAATGAAAGTAATTTATCAAACATATATATTAGATAAAACTAAAAATGATTATGATATTGATAATCTCATAAAAGAACAACTAGAAGTAAAAAATGAATATGTAAACAATTGCGTAAAAGGAATTATAAAAAAACAAAAAGAGATAAATGAATTAGCAAATAAATACATGAACAATTGGACTATCGACCGCTTAAACAAAGTCGACCAAGCTATCATTTCCCTAGGAATATATGAACTTATCTATACAGACACACCAAGTATAGTAGCAATCAATGAATCAATCGAACTTTCAAAAAAATATTCTGAAGATGCAGTAACTAAGATGATAAATGGTATTTTAGACAAAATATATCACGAAGAAGAAAGATAAAGAGGTAAATATGAACAATAAATATATCACAGTAACTCAATTAACACGATATATTAAATATAAAATAGATAATGATGTTAACTTAAATGAAGTATTTTTAAAAGGAGAAATATCTAATTTTAAAGCACATAGTAGGGGACATTTCTACTTCACTTTAAAAGATGAATCATCAAGAATAAATGCTATTATGTTTTCATCAAACACAAAAAAAATCAAATTTACCCCTCAAGATGGAATGAAAGTATTAGTAACAGGAAAAATAAGTGTTTTTGAAGCCAATGGTGGTTATCAAATTTATGTAAATGACATGTTAGAAGACGGAGTAGGAAATTTATATATAGCTTTTGAGCAATTAAAAAAGAAATTAGAGCAAGAAGGATTATTCAAAAAAGAGTACAAAAAAATTATCCCCAAAATACCAACTAGAATAGGGGTAGTAACAGCACCAACTGGAGCAGCTATCAAAGATATCATTTCAACTATAAAAAGAAGATGGCCAATGGCCGAAGTTATTCTTTTCCCATCACTTGTACAAGGAGAAAACGCTAAAGAAGATATAGTAAAACAAATTGAAAGAGCAAAAGACTATGATTTAGATACATTGATAGTAGGTCGTGGTGGAGGTTCAATCGAAGACTTATGGCCATTTAACGAGGAAATTGTTGCTAGAAGTATATTTGCATGTGACATACCTATAATAAGTGCTGTAGGGCATGAAATCGACTTTACAATTGCTGATTTCGTTGCCGACTTACGAGCACCAACACCTACAGGTGCAGCAGAATTAGCTGTCCCACAAAAAACAGATGTTGAAAACTATTTAAATCAATTGAAAATACGATTAAATAAAGCTATGCAACATAAAATTAATATTAACACTCAAAAATTAGAAGAAATAAAAAGTAGATATATTTTTCAAAATCCAATTGCAATCTATCAAGCAAAAGAATTACAATTTGATAGCATCTTAGATAGATTAAAATATACTGGCAAAAATATAATAGCTCAAAAAGAAAAGAAATATATATCTATTATGAGTTCTTATATTTTTCAAAATCCTAAAAAACTAACAGAAATAAAACAAAACAAATATTTACAACTAATTTCAAAATTAGAAACACTAAGTCCATTACTAACAATCCAAAGAGGATATTCTATGACAAAAAAGAATGGTAAAGTAATAACTAGTACAAAAGAATTAAAATCAAAAGATAAAATAGAACTCACTCTAAAAGATGGAACCATCAATGCAGAAGTAATTTAAAGAAGGAGAAATAAAAATGGCAAAGACAGAAGAAAAAGAATTAACTTTTGAAGAAAGTTTAGAAAAATTAGAAAATATTGTAAAGAAACTAGAAAGTGGAGAAGTTCCATTAGATGACGCTATTAATGAATTTAATACAGCTATGAAACTTGCTAAAAGCTGTGATGAAAAATTAAAATCTGCTGAAGAAGCTATTACCAAAATTGTAGCAGATGATGGATCACTATCCAACTTTAATGTAGAAGAATAAAAATAGAAAGTATAAAAACATATGGAAATCAATTATATAAATCTTGCAGAAGCAACACTTTATGGTATACCACAAAAAAAGATAAGTAAAATTAAAGAAAAAGCAAAGAAAACTTTTCCCAGTCTTAATATTCCAAGTACATATCAAGATGGTAGAAATGCAATTGCAACCATTAGTAAAAATAGAGTAGTAGGATGGATTGATTTTGAAACTAATTCAATGGTAGATCAAATTAACTATATTGACATTTCACCAAACTTTCTAAATGAAAATATAATAAGAGACTTGTTAACTCAAGCCATTTATGAGTTAAAAAATGAAAAACCTATAATTAGTCTTCCATAAATATGATAGAATATTTTTAACCAAGTATAGAAAAATATAATTGAGATTATACTTCTCACACTATATATCCAAACAACGAATATTATCGCATTTACAATGAACATTCTTTACATAATATAAAAGGAATACAAAAAAAGCAAATCAAATAACTGATTTGCTTTTTTGTACTATTAAATTTAAC
Source organism: uncultured Bacilli bacterium (assembly GCA_944332635.1). Lineage (GTDB taxonomy): Bacteria > Bacillota_I > Bacilli_A > RF39 > UBA660 > Faecimonas. The sequence goes on along the minus strand of CALVKI010000046.1, from coordinate 33,406 downwards.
TTTCTTCAGTTTCTAATTTCATTTTTGTAAGCAACAATAAAGCATTTTCAAATTCTTCTTCATCTTCTAAAGGAAGTAATAAATCTGGATTATTAATATCTTCCTTACGAATCATCATATCACGAGCATCTTTTTCATTAGAAAGATATAAGTAAGAACCAATTTTTGTAACTAAAACATAATCTTTGTTATCAAAAGAATAAATCTCTACTTCTTTCACTACTTACCACCCATACCTTTCATATCAGAATTAACATTCGTAGAAGTTTCACTAAACATAGCTTTAAGTTCTGAATTAGCATCTATACTTGCTCTAGCTATATCAGCTTCTGTCTGTTTAACAATATAATTTCTAACATCTTCTTTAAAATCCGGATCTTGTATACCTTGATCATATCTTTCTGGATTTAAACTACGAACTAAAATATCTGGATCTTCCCCAAAAGAACTTTTGACGATAGTAGATAACTCATCCTGTGTATATGGCTCATTTAAGCTATTACCTAATGTTCCTAAAACAATTAATGAATCTGCACCATTTTTCAAAATAGTATTTATATCATCTGCAACTGCTGCAGCATCCAATTGCCAATTCCTAAAATCACTAGTTATAGATTTATGTTGATCTACCACAGCAGAAGTAGCAGCAACAACGGGATTTTTACTAACCATATCAACATTGTAATACATATTACTTAAAGTTTGAACTCCAGATAAAGTAACAGCACCTATTCCCATAGTAACAACTAAACCTCTCCAATGTTTTTTCAAAACACCAGATAAACTATTATCAACTGCTTTCTTACACCTAGTTGCTTGAATTCTTCTAGAATCTAAAGAATTTCTTCTAGCCATATTAATAGACTTATCATCACTAATTGCAGATGATTGACGTTTACCATACACTGAAAAGTTCCTATAAGTAGATGTCTTTTGCATAAAATTAGGAATTCCTAAACGATCATCATTATCATATTCCATATCCATATTCACCTCTAGTATAACTATAACAAATAATAATTAAAAATACAAAAAAATTGTAAATATTTAGTATAAATGGTAAAAACTAATTAACATAATAAAAAAAATAAAAACAAAACTATTAATGTAGTAAAGAAAAGAGGTGATTTTTTTGAAAATTAAAAATAAATTACTACTAACAATACTTCTTTTAACAATATCTATTGTTCCCATAAACACATTTGCTTATTCTAACTATATAATAGCTTCTGGAAAAACAATAGGAATAGAAGTTAATTCAAAAGGTGTTTTAGTTGTTGGATTTTATCAAGTAAATGACGTATATATGGCAAAGGAAGCTGGTTTTGAAATTGGTGATAAAATTATTCAGATTAATCAGACATATGTAAATTCTATTTCAGAAATGGTAGAAGCACTTAAGCAAAATACATCATCTTATACTGAATTTATCATTAAAAGAAATAACAAAGAAAAAACAGTAAAAATGCAATTAAAAGAAGATGAAAATAAAATTTTAAAAACTGGATTATATGTAAAAGATCAAATAAATGGAATTGGTACACTAACATATATAGACCCAGAAACTAAACGATTTGGAGCTTTAGGCCACGAAATAATTGAAACAACAACTGCTCAAAAATTCGAAATCAAAGAAGGAAAAATATTCGAGGCGAATGTTTCAAACATCAAAAAAAGTAGAGATGGTCAAGCAGGAGAAAAAAACGCCACATACGACAAAGCAACATCAGAAGGAGAAATTGATAATAATGATATTACAGGAATATACGGAACATATCAAGAAGAAATAAATAATATGGAGACTTTAGAAGTAGGGACAAAAGATAATATAAAAATTGGTAAAGCAACCATAAAAACAGTAATAGAAAATAATCAGGTAGAGGAATTTAATATTAATATAATAGCGATAGACCCAAATAGCAAGACAAAAAATATACTTTTCGAAATAACTGATGACCGATTATTAAATAAGACTGGTGGTGTAGTACAAGGAATGAGTGGATCACCAATCATCCAAAATAACAAAATAATTGGTGCAGTTAATTATGTTATTGTTAATGATACAAAAAAAGGATATGGAATCTTTATTACCACAATGTTAGAAGAAGGAGAAAAATAAAGAGGCATCAGTCTCTTTATTTTTAAATCAAATTATGTTAAAATATATGACCAGATAGGGGATGGAAATATGAAAATATGGACAAACGTAAAACTAACAGATAAAAATAAAGATGTTGAATTAATCGCTAAATCATTGACAAACTACATATACCGATATGGACCAATTGTAGACATCACTAGAAAATATCAAATAAATCCTGAAGATAGAAAAATTCTAGATCAATATACAGCTAATAGAATTGCTGGCATTCTAATGCTATATTTAGCAAAAGATACAAAAAGAATCAACGATATTGTGAATAAATATAATATTTCAGATGAAATAGTTCAAGAAATTATACCAGAATTAGAAGGTTATCTTGAAAAATAATCCCAAAATTATTAAACCATTAAATTTCATACTAAATATAAATATTTATTAAAAAATATATAAAGAAAATAAAAATAGGATATACCAAAAGCATATCCTTAAGAAAATATATTAAAAATTGAATAATAAATTAAAATCTTACAATTATCATTTAACACAAATTCAAAATAGTCTTTTATAAATATAATAAGACACTTAAAAAAGATATAACCATTGCAAGAACTAGGATAATTGATACTATTTTAACAACTTTTTTATTCATCATAAAAGCACCTCACTGTTAATTATAAAATAAATAGCGAAAAAAGTAAAATGATTTTTTTCATAGCAGCAATGATGTAAGAATAAAAATATACAAAGGAGCCACTATGAAAAAAATAACAAAAGAAATAAAGCAAAATAAACTATTATTACTATTAATTATACTAGCAATCATCTTTATCATAATTGGAGCACTATTTCCTGCTATTTTATCCGAAAATAATAAAGACTTAATAAAAAGTAACATAACAGAATTTATAAATAAAATTGACAAAAAAGAAATAAATTATATTCAAGGATTAATTTCTAGTTCTTCCAATAATATTTTAATAACAATTATTTCATGGACATTAGGATTATCATTAATAGGCATTCCTATAGTTTTATTTATTCATATATTTAAATGTTTTATCACCGGTTTCTCAATTACAAGCATTTTTATTACTTATGGAATAAAAGGTAGTATAATAGCTTTTATCTATAATATCCCAAATATTTTAAATATATTAGGAAGCTGGTTATTAAGCTATTATGCAATATCATTTTCTAGTACTATATATAAATGTATTTTCAAAAAAGAAATGAAAAACTGGCACACAATAACTCGACAATACCTAAAACTAGGAGTATTTTTTATACTATATGCAATTATTATATCAATCATAGAAAGTTGCATTATCCCTAATTTATTAACATTATTTTAAAAGATAATTTATTTATCTTTTTTCTTTTTAAAAACTGCGATATAATAAAACAAGGTGAGTTTATATATGAAAAAAAAGACAGTTATTATAGGAATGAGTGGAGGAGTAGATTCCGCTGTTGCAGCATGTATATTAAAAGATAAAGGATATAATATAATTGGTGTAACTCTTGAGTTATTAAACAATGAAGAAACAGCAAAAGCAATAAAAGATGCAAAAAAAATATGTCAAAAGATAAACATTCAACACTACACATATGATTTAAAAAAAGAATTTAAAAAAGAAATTATACAAACTTTTATTACTGCCTATCAGCAAGGAAGAACACCTAATCCCTGTGTTTTATGCAATAAATTATTTAAATTTGATTTTCTTTACAAGAAAGCACAAGAACTAAATGCTGATTATATCGCAACAGGTCACTATGCTAGAATAAAAAATAATCATTTAATGATGAGTCTAGCAGATGATAAAGATCAATCCTACTTCCTATGCCAAATAAAAAAAGAAATACTACCTAACATATTATTTCCTTTAAACAAATTTGAAAATAAAGAGCAAATTCGTCAACTTGCAAGAAAATACCAATTACCAATTAGTGAGAAAAAAGACAGCCAAGAAATATGTTTTATTCCAAATGATGATTACAAGACTTTCATAAAGAAAAATGGTCAAAAGGAAATAAAAGGTAATATAATCTTAACAAACGGAACCATATTAGGAACTCATACTGGACTATTCAATTATACGATTGGTCAAAGAAAAGGTTTAAACATATCATATAAAGAACCCTTATATGTAATAAATTTAGATATGAAAAATAACAATCTAATTGTTGGTACTAATGACAAACTGTATAATCAAGAACTAACAGCTATTGATATGAATTACTTAATAGAAAAAGATGAATTTTATGAAAATAAACTTTTTGCCAAAATACGTTCACGAGGAAATTTAGAAGAAATAGATAGTATTGTTGAAGAAAAAAACAAATTAAAAGTTAGGTTTAAAAACAAAATACGAGCAATTACCCCAGGACAACTAATAGTCTTCTATAACGAAAAAAAAGAATGTCTAGGTGGAGCATATATTGAAAAGTAAATTAGACAGATACGTAATTAAAAAACGTGTCAATTTACACTTGATTATTATTTTCAATATGTCTATAATTATATTAGGAGGGTAAAAGAAAGATGAAAGAATTAAACGTAGTATTAACAGAACTAGGAATTAGCAAAGTCAGATTAGCCAAGTATTTAGGAGTTTCAAGACAAATGTTATACAACTATTTAGCAATAGAAAACTTAAATGATTGGCCAAAAGAAAAAGCAGCAAAATTACTAAGTTTATTGAATATAGAAAATATTGAAGAATTGAAAAATATAAAAATTAATGGAGAATATATTATTAAAGTAGAAACTAGATTAAAAGAAGGCGTAAAAGATTCTTCTAATAAAGAAGTAATTGCTGATTTAAAAGGTTTTAATAAAAAAGAACAAGAGCTATTATCAGATATTATTAACCTATTAAAAGAAAAACTAGCAACAGATAAAACAAAAGATACCTATAATACTTATTTATATTTACATCACTTCTTACAATCTATGGAAACAACAGAAGAATTAAAATATATTTTAGCGTATATGTCTAAATCTTTAGGATTTACAGATCCAATGGAATTTGTATTCAACAGTGATAAGCAACTTATTTTTGAAAGTATCATGTTTAGTGCGATGACGCTATATAATAATGGAGGAGCATCAAAAAATAAAATCAGTGAAACTCATAAACGTTTTGTACAAGATATAGAACATAAGAAGGAAGAAAAATTATCAAGAACCCAAGAATTAAATTCTGCAAAAGTTCAGGCATTAGCAGAACTAGGATATACTGAAATTAATGAAGACAATGCTAAAGAAGTATTTGAAAAAATTGCAGAAATTCAATCAAGAAAAGTATAGATTCCTGAAGGGAATCTTTTTATATATAAAGAGAGTAGGAGATGATATAAAGATGATTAAATATATAATACTTTTTTTCATAATAGGATTAATAGGAGGAAAAATAAATCAAATATTATTTGAAAGAAATAAATTAAATACATCAAAAAAAATTGAAAACAATGAAAAAATATACACAAAGAAAGATTATTTAACACCTACAGAAAAAAACTTCTACAAGAAACTAAAAAAATTAGAACCACAATACAAAATAATTCCACAAATTAATCTAAGCACAATAGTGAATAAAATAAATAATACAAAATACCACACAGAACTTTATAGAAACATTGATTATGGAATATTTACAAACGATTTTCAATTGTTATTATTAATTGAACTAAATGATCAAACTCATCAACAACCAAAAAGAAAACGCAGAGATATTAAAGTCCAAGAAATTTGTAAAAATGCAGATATCCCAATTATAACTTTTTATACAAATTATCCAAATGAAGAAAACTATGTAATAAGTAGAATACTAAAAGAAATAAACATTAATACAAAACAATTATCTAAATATGATACAAATGAAAACGATATATCCGTAACAAGAAGTTAACATAATATCAATTATAGGAAGTTAAATAATAATAAATAAATTTAAAACACATAAAACTTTCACTATATATTTTATATATTAAACATGTTTTTTATTTTATAAATATTTAAATAAAATTTATATTATATAATAATATATAAGCTTATTTTTAGTTTTAATCTAAATTAATTATCATCAATTAATTACCATAATCATCTATAATAATATATTAACTATAAATAATTGATACTAATATTATTATACTATTATAGATACTATATATACCATGTATAATAGATAGTTATTTACCCTACTATTTTAATAATAAAAATAGGGTGCTCTAATTTAAATCGAAATATCAAAAGATGGATAATTATACGGCTCGATTTATTTAAGAGCATTTTAAATTTGAGATTTATAATTATTAATATAATCTATTTAATAAATTTTCAATATACGTGTATAAACATTAATTATCTGAAAATACTAAGTGTATAGGAGGAAAAATATGAATAAAGGAACAATAAAATGTGATGTAGAAACATGTAAACATAATAATTGTGAAAATGGCTGCTGTGAATTAGATGAAGTAAAAATAAGTTGTACATGCAATAACAATTGTTGCAAAAAAACAGAAGAAACAATCTGCCAAAGCTTTAAAAAAGCAAAGTAGGGGGATACAAGAAAAAAACTATGGATTTAATTCCATAGTTTTTTTAATACACTTCCCCTTCTCTAAAAAGCAATATTGCTAATGAAAACTCTCTATAACCTCTTGAACTATTCCAATATAATCCTCATGAACATCTCGACTATTCATACAAGATAATAGAATAGATAATTTAAAGTTCCTTGATGAGCATTTTTAGTAACTTTTGAACTATATTTCTCCCCTTCCCAACCATTCACAACTACTACTCCACAATAATATTGTAATAATCATAATAAATTAATTTTAAAAATCCCCTTCAGTATTATAGTATATTCTAAAGAGAATTCTAAATCTAAAACATAAACTTTAGAAAAAAATCCATATAACATTACTCCAACTCATCTAAACAACTTTTACCAATAGGAGGCATCTCAACTTCAAAATTATCAGCAATTGTAGCTCCAATATCAGCTAAAGTATCAAAAACTTCCAATCTCTTAGGATTCAAAAAATCTCTGCTATACATAATAACAGGAACATTTTCTCTAGTATGATCCGTACCAGGAAATGTAGGATCATTACCATGATCAGCTGTAATAATTAATAAATCTCCCATATCCAATTTATTTAAAATAATAGGAATTTCTACATCTAATTCCTCTAAAGCTCTACCATAACCTTCAACATCTCTAGTATGACCATACATACTATCAAAATCTGATAAATTAACCATACAAAGCCCAGTAAAGTTTTTATCAATTATATCAGTAAATTTATTAATAGCCTCTATATTATTGTTAGCCTTCATCTGTTTATTAATCCCTTGACCATCAAATATATCGTTTATTTTACCAATTCCAATAACATTATATTTATTTTCAAGTAAACTATCTAAAACACTTTTTTCAGGTGGCTTTACAGAATAATCACGTCTACCACTATTAACGAATTTATAATGACCAGGCGTTCCAGTAAATGGTCTAGCAATAACCCTACCAACTCTCCACTCATCTTTAAGTGTTAATGCTCGAATTCTTTCACAATATTCATATAACATAGAAACAGGAATACAGTCCTCATGTGCAGCCACCTGCAAATCAGAATCAGCAGAAGTATAAATAATCAAAGCACCATAATTCTGTTGACGTTCCCCAAGTTCCTGTAAAATAGAATCATCTTGACAACATTTATTGCCAATAACTCTACGCCCAGTTACTTGTTCAATTCCATTTAAAATATCAAAAGTAAATCCTTGATTAAATGTCTTAAACGGAATATTATTAACAATTCCCAGCATCTCATAATGCCCATTTAAACTATCTTTACCAGCATTTGTAGGTTTCGCAATAGTATAATAAGCATCAACATCAGGATTATCATTCATATTTAAAGTATCTAAAAATCCTATCTTTTTTAAATTAGGAATAAATAAATCATATTTTTCCTTTACATGACCTAATGTATTAGCGCCAGTATCACCATAATTAATTGCATCAATTGCTTCTCCAACACCTAAAGAATCTAAAACCATTAAAAATATACGTTTAAATTTCATTCTTTCCAATCTCCTTTATGCTCTCTAGGATGATATTTCTTATAATCTGCTTCAACTTTTTCATCACTAACATGTGTATAAATCTTAGTAGTAGAAATATCAGAATGTCCTAACATTTCTTGAATACTTCTTAAATCAGCGCCACGGCTTAATAAATGAGTTGCAAAACTATGTCGCAATGTATGCGGAGAAACATCAGGGTTTAATCCTTTATCCAAAAGTAATTGCTTTAATATTTTAAAAAAGCCTTGTCTAGTTATCTGTTTTCCGTGATTATTTAAAAACAAACTATCCACTTGCCGATTATTTTTAATTAATAATCCACGATGTTCCAAATACAACTTTAAATAATAAATTCCATACTCACCAATTGGAATCTCTCTTTCTTTTCTACCTTTTCCCATAATACGAATCAATCCATTTTCTAAATCTATCTGATTCATATTAAGACTCACTAACTCACTCACTCGAAGTCCTGCGCCATACATCAATTCTAACATAGCTTTATTGCGATAGTCAAATGGCGTAACAAGAGAAATATTAAGAAGTAAGTCTACTTCCTGAACATTTAAAGTACGGGGAAGTCTTTTTTGTAGTTTAGGACGAGAAATAAATAAGCTAACATCATCTTTAACAATATTTTCCTTTATTAAATATCTATGAAAATTTTTAATTACAGTTAAATTATGAGCAATAGTACTAGTACTTTCACTTTGTGCACGCTTTTTTAAGAACTCTTTTATATTATCACTACTAATCTCTTTTACACTATTAATTCCTTTAGATCTTAAAAACAGAAAATAAATATCCAAATCATTTTTATAAGATTTAACAGTTTGATCAGTAAGTCCCTTTTCAAAAAGAGAAAACTGTATAAAATCTGTAATAGCATCTTCTATCTTCATAGTACCACCTAATAATAAGTATAAGCTAAAGAGTAAAAAAAGACAACCAAGGCTATTTGAAAATAAGCAAAATTTATTATATAATAATTAAGCAATTATTAAATCTGTAATAATATAAAAATAAAGCTGGTGATAAAATGAACAAACCTTTAGCTCAAAAATTGGCTCCTACAACATTATCTGAAGTAATAGGCCAAAAGCATCTTCTAGGTGAAAGTAAAATATTAACAAACCTAGTAAAAAATAAAAAATTATTTTCTATGATATTATATGGGAAACCAGGAATAGGAAAAACATCAATTGCAAATGCTATTGCTAAAAATTTAGGAGAAAGATATCGTTTTTTAAATGCCAAAGTAAATACAAAAAAAGACTTAGATATAGTAATTGAAGAAGCTAAAATGTATGACGGAATGATTCTAATTATGGATGAAATTCATAGATTAAATAAAGATAAACAAGATATCTTACTACCACAATTAGAAAGTGGGTTAATCACTTTAATTGGTATGACTACCTCAAACCCTTATCATGCAATTAACCCAGCTATTCGTAGTAGATGTCAACTATTTGAGTTAAAAGAGTTAGAAATAGATGATATTAAAGAAGGCCTTAAAAAGGCCATAAAACACCCCGATTTAAAAGGAATAGAAATTGATGATAAAAGTATTGAGCTTATTGCAAAACTCTCTGGAAACGACTTAAGATATGCTTACAATCTATTAGAAGTAGCCTACTACTCTACCGATGATAAAAAAATCACAGAAGAAAAAATAAGAAAAATAAATAATAAGCCTGTATTTTTTTCAGACAAAAATGAGGAAGGACACTTTGATGTATTAAGTGGCTTACAAAAATCAATTCGTGGAAGTGATGTAAATGCTGCTCTACATTATCTAGCTAGACTAGTAGTAGAAGGAGACTTAGATTCCATCTACAGAAGATTATCTGTTATCGCTTACGAAGATATAGGTTTAGCAAATCCAGCAATAGGTCCAAGGTTAGATGCAGCCATTAACGCCGCAGAAAGAACAGGATTACCTGAAGCTAGAATTCCATTGGGAACTATTGTTGCAGAAATGGCTCTATCACCAAAAAGTAATACTGCTCATATCGCTTTTGATGAAGCAATCGCCGATATAGAGAAAGGCAATGTAGGAACCATACCAAAACATATAAAAACAAATTCACCTGATTACAAATATCCTCACGATTATAAAGGAGCCTATGTAGTACAACAATATCTACCAGATAAATTAAAAAATAAAAAGTATTATCACCCAAAAGATATTGGATATGAAAAAAACATAAAAGAAATTTATGAACGTTTAGAGAAATTAAAAAATCAAGGAAACTAGTCCTTGATTTTTTATGCATTTTCTAAAATAAATAATTCAACTAAAAAATTACCATCAACATCACTAGATTTAATTTTTAAATCCATATCAGCAAGTTTTCTTAATACATCACGCAATTCTCGCTCACTATAGTATCTAGTAAGCTCCCTAGTCTTTTGAATTCTATATGGTTTTTCTCCTAAAATATCAGCAATCTCTTGATTTAAATTAGTTCTTTTTTCAAGTATTTTAACTTGATACATAATCAAAAATTGACTAGCAAGTAATCCAATCAAAGGTATTGCATCAATAGAATATTTTTCTAATTCATGATATTTTTCTAAAGCTTCTTTTTTATCTTTTGCAGCAAGAGCCCTAACAAATTCAAATGTTAAATCTCTAGAATCACCTAGCTTTTTAATAACTAATTCATCCACATCTCGAAGAGAAATCTTTCTCGTATCCATTCGATATAATTTTAACTTTTCACACTCTTGATGAAGTCTACCCATATCTTCTAAAGTATAACTAACAAGGGCTCTAACAACACCATTTTCTAATGTATACCCCTGCAATTCTTTTTTTGTAAAATCTACTGCATTAGTAGTAAGACTAATATATTCTAAACTCTTTTTTAATTCCTTAGTAATTTTTTTTGTATTATTCAATTTTCTAGCTATCACTATAACTAAAATTGTATCCAAAGAATTTTTTAAATATCTAAAAAAATGTTCAATGTCTTTTTCGTTACCTTCAGAAACTAAAGACTCAATATTAGAAATAACAATAACTTTCTTTTCTGAAAACAATCCATAAGTATCTAAATCTTCTAAAGCATTTGATAGAGGAACTTCCTCCATATCATAAGAATGAATTGGAGAATCTTTAAAAAAACATTTATCAATTAGTTCCTCAATCTTCACAGAAACTAAATAATTATCTTCACTTTCTAGTAAATAATTATTCTTCATTTCTTAACACTTTCTCAATATGATTATAAATCTTTGGTAAAGCATCTTTAGTTTTTCCTCCACCTTGAGCAAATGTTGGACTACCTCCTCCATTACCCAAAGAAGACACAGCTGCATCTTTAACAATCAATCCACTGTTAACATGACAATTACTACGAGATAAGAAATTAATACTTCCATCTTCTTTAATGTTTGCAAAGAAAACAAATCCAGTACCCATTTCATCAATCATTGCATCAGCAACACTCTTAAGTAAACTAATATCTTTATTTTCAACTGTCATAAGAAGTCCAAATGTACCATTATAATCCCTAATATGTTCACGATAAATATCTAAATTAGAAAGAACTTGTTTTTCTCTCAGCTGACGATATTTTTTTTCTAAATCTCTAACTTCTTGCTGTACATATTGTAATTCATTACGATTAAAAATAATGTCTCTATAAGATTCTGGCTTATCATGATTAATATCTACATCAAATTCTAATTGAATACCAACTTCTTTAGCTTCATCAATAATTTCTTTTGCTTTAATGAGCAATTTAATCATCTCATCATTATAAGGTTTAATAATAGCAAATAAGGTATCTTCTATCTTACCATCAGTTGTTGCTTCAATTCTATATAAATTACTTCCTTTTGATTCATAAGAATAAATAGCAAACCTTCCAATATCCTTAGTATTGGCAGCATGAGTACCACCACAAAGTTCAATAGATTTTCCTATTTTAACAACTCTCACAATGTCACCATATTTTTCATTAAATAAAGCCATTGCTCCAATCTGTTTTGCTTTATCAATAGGCATAACTTCTGTAGAGATAATAATATGTCTATTAATCATATCATTAACAAAATTTTCAACTTCAATAATTTTATTATCAGTAAGTTTGCCAGAATATGTAAAATCAAAACGAAGTTTATCCCCGTCAACATAACTTCCAGCTTGTCTTATCTGACTAGATACACATTGTTGCAACGCATATTGTAACATGTGAACGCTAGAGTGATTACTTTCAGTACGTTTACGACGATCTTTATCAAGAACAATTTCACATTCATCATTAGCACTAATATATCCATCAAGTAGTTTTACTTTATGAATATGTTGACCGTTAGGAGCTTTAAAACAATCCAGTAATCGTGCCTTAAAATTTTTACCAATAACCATGCCAGTATCACTGACTTGACCACCAGATTCGGCATAACAACAAGTTCTCTTCAAAGCAATATAACAATCATGATCAACTCTATCAACAATACTATCCTTAGAAAATATTGCTAAAACATTAGTCTTTAAACGATAAATTCCATAGACAAACTGACTTTCTTCTTTAAAATCTAACAATACTTTCTTTTGACTAGCCATAGCAGATTTATTTTTAGCATTCTTTTTAGCAAGTTCTTTTTGCATATTCATATATTTATTAAATTCTTCTTTAGAAACATTATATCCCAGTTCAGTCAAATATTCCTCAGTAAGTTCAAACGGAAAGCCATAAGTATCATATAACTTAAACGCATCTTCTCCACTAATAGTTCCATCAAGAGACTCTGCAACTAACTCTTTCAAACGTCGTTCCCCAGCTTCCAATGTTTTTAAGAATAATTTTTCTTCTTCTAAAACCAAAGTCTCAACAATAACCCATTTTTCCGTTAAATAAGGATAAGCCTCTTTCATAGTTTCAACAACTTCAGAAACCAACTTATATAGAAAAGGCCCTTCTAATCCCAAATTTTTACCATAGCGAACACTACGACGTAAAAGTCTACGAAGTACATAACCACGACCATTATTATCAAAAAAAGCCCCGTCAGCTAATGCAAAAGTAATAGCTCTAATATGATCAGCAATAATCTTGAACTCTTTTTGTCCATCATAATCAAAACCAACTAACTGTTCAATATGCTTAATGATCGGTTGAAATAAATCTGTTTCAAAATTACTATCTACATTTTGAAACATACAGCACCATCTTTCAAGGCCAGCACCAGTATCTATATTTTTACTTGGTAATTCCTTATATTCATTTCTAGGAACTCCAGCCTTAGAATTGTACTGACTAAAAACATTATTCCAAATCTCAACAAATCTTTCTTGGTCTTCATCCTTTTTAAACTTTTCTAAAGCATCATGATTAGGATCATATTTCTCACCACGATCAAAAAATATTTCAGAGTCTGGTCCACAAGGGCCTTCGCCAATCTCCCAAAAATTCTCTTTCAATTTTATTAAATGATCTTCATCTAACCCAACTTCAATCCATTTTTGATATGCTTCATGATCATCTGGATAAACAGTAACATAAAGCAAATCTTTTGGAATGGCAAACCATTCATTACCAGTTAATAATTCATATGCAAATTCGATTGCTTCATTCTTAAAATAATCTCCAACAGAGAAATTACCCATCATCTCAAAAAAAGTTTGATGTCGTTTCGTAATACCTACATTTTCGATATCATTAGTACGAATACATTTTTGAATATTAACAAGTCTACGACATTCAGGAACCTCTCTTCCATCAAAATATTTCTTTAAAGGTGTAACTCCTGCATTAATCCACAATAAACTATCGTCATTAATCGGAACAAGAGATGCACTTTCCACTTTTTTATGTCCTTTGTTTTCAAAGAAACGAAACCATGTATTTCGAATATCATCATGACTCATATATTTCATATTACTTCTCTCCTTCTCATTTATCAATATCTTCTAGTATTTCCATCAATCTCGTTTTATATTTTTTTAAACTCCCATTATTAAATAAGAAATAATCGGCATAAGCAATAGGTCCACCTTTAGCCAAATTTTCAATTTCGGTGACATCTCGATAAATAATATCTTCTCGAGAAAAAGGTCTTTCTACTCTACTGCCAACACGTTCATAGCGCAACTCTTTATCAACAACCACACAAATAAGTTTAAGTTCAGGGAAACGTTCAATTAAATATTTATACTCATACCAAGAATATAATCCATCTAAAACAACATTACCTTTTATTAAAGCTTCTCTTATATCTGGTTCTAAAAATTTAGCATAACATTCAGGACCATGTTCACGTCTTAACTTTTCTCGAAATTCTTTTTCACTTTTACCATCTGACGTTCTTTCAATACCAGCTTCAGCCATAAGTTTATAAGTAATCCCACCAAAATATAACTTAGTCCAACCTTCTCCTTCTAAATAATCAGTAGCAATACTTTTACCACTACCACTCATTCCAACAACAGCAACTAATTTATTCATATAATTTCCCCTTCCTGTTCGTTTTCTAATGCTATAATTTTATTTACCTCAGAAAATAATCTTTCTTTAGATGTATTGCGAACAATATAATCGTAATTCTTATACTTATCCATCTCTACCTCTGTGATATGTTGTTTCTCATTTTCACTTAGTTGATTATCATAATTTTCACGAATAACATGTATAATCTTAATTTCAGGAAATCTGCATTTTAATTCTTCAAATTCAAACAAAAGTCTGCCATCAGTAATAATAAAAACATCAAAAAAATTTTTTAAAATATCAATATCCTCACAAAGTCGATCCAGTAAAAAAAATTTCTTACCCAACTTCTTCTGAATCACTTCAATACCCATTTCTTGAAGAAACTGACGTGGTTTTTCAGACATATTTCCATTCCAACTAAAATAATTTTTTGCATATTCGTACAAAGGAGTAGTAATATGTAAAATACAAGTATTATGTCCCGAAAAGTCATACTGTGTTTTCATATATCTACCCATTAAATCCTTACCTGACCCCGCCTTACCAGCTAACAAATATATTTTCATAAATCCTCCTTAATACAAATAAAAGACCTAACTAGGAGTGCAACAAGCACGGTACCATCCTAATTTGGTCTTAATTACAATAACGGCATGACCGACAAAACTCATAAAGTAGCTTCTTAAAGGCAAAACAAACCATTTTCACCAACCATGATTTCTCTAAATGTTTAAACTCTTTAATACTCATCTTTACTCTTCGTTTTATTTTTGTTTAATTTCTTCACCAGCAAATTTACCAACAACATCAATTTTTTCATCAATGAATGTTACAATAATTTTTAATGCCGCTATCACTGGTGTTGCAACAATCATACCTATAATACCAAAGAAATGCTGAAAAATCAATAGTCCAAGCATAATTGTTACAGGATGAAGTTTCATAGTATGACCCATAATTAATGGCTGATAAAAATTATTTTCTAAAAGTTGAACAACCACAATAGATATAACACAACAAATACCTACAACAGGACTTGTCATAAATCCTACCAACAATACTGGAATAGCACCTATATATGGTCCAAAATATAGAATAATATCAGTCAAAGCACAAAAAAATGCAAAAACTAAAGGTGCCTGCAAACCACTAAGTGAAAGTCCTATCGCTTGAGTAATAAAAACTAAAGTCATAACCAGTAAAACACCTTGAACATAACTACGCAAAGACTCATTTAACCGGACAGAAAGTTCCCCTGCACCTTTTCTCCATCTCCTAGGAAGAAAAGAAATCAAAGACCGATTAATTTTATCAAAATCAAACAACATATAAAAACCTATCATAAGTCCCAAGAAAAAAGACACTCCTCCACTAACAATACCAGATACAAAATTAATTGCCATATCAGGAATCTGAGTAGATAGATTAACCCCAAAAGTTTCAACTGTATGGTATAATCGATTTTTTATTTCAGAAAAGTCATAGTCAAAAGCATGCGATAAATCAACAATAACTTTATTAAAAAAATCTTTAAAATCATTAACTAACGTAGGAATATTTCCTATAAAATCCTTAACTTGGCTACCCATAGTCGGAATAAGTAAAGCCACAATTAAAAACAAAACAGTAATAAATAATAAATAAACAATAATACAAGCAATAATTCTAGGTACTTTTTTACCCTGCAAAATTTTAACTAATGGATCTAACAACCAAGCAATAATCAAACCTATAAAAATTGGAGAAATAACAGTTAAGAATTGACCAATAAAATTCAATACCTGCCATTCCTTGATTAAATAAGTAGCTAATAATATCAAAGCAATAATCGTCATAACATAACCTATTTGCATTAACTTTTTGCCAATAAATAAAATATCATTTAAACTATTAATATCTATTTCTTTGTCTTTGCGTTTTCGAAACAACATAAAATTCATCTCCTAACTACTACCATATACTAACTATAGTATAACACAATTCCATAAAAAAGAAGAAAAAAGAAAGCTATTTTCTAAAATATTAACAAACTAGTCTTTTTACTAATAGCTATCTATTCCTACAAAAAAAAGTATAGAAACCCATACTTATTACTTAATCTTGACTAGAGACTTATCATCAATAACAGCATTTAAATCTTCTTCTTGTGCTGCAACATCCACTGAAAATCGATTAACATATACCTCACGATACATTGGCATATAATAATCATATGTATTGAGTGCATCACTAGTACAGCTGTCAATAAACTCCTCTAACTCAGTGCGAGATACTGTATTATCAATAACTGATTGCAAAGAAAAATAATTTCCAGCTTCAGTAAAATAAAATCTAACTTCCTCAGCCGCTGTAGATTCTATTTGGCTTAAATTTATACTTTCTCCTGTTACTACATTATCAAACCATAAATCAAATAATTCAGCCTCCGTAGAATTATCAAATGTTCCAGATTCAGAATCAAAACCTATTGATTCGCATGTATCAGACTCAGAGTTTCTTTTATAATCCCACCTAAAATATCCAAAACCAACAGCAAACTCTATATCCCCTTCTTTTTCTTTTTCTACATACAAAAACTTCAAGGGATTATCACTATCTCCCAAAGATATGTATCCTTCAGATTCATTATTTATCAGCTTCTGAATAAAATCAGATGATTGGCCATCATCCTGTGATTGCTTTTTCTCAACTTGACATCCACTAATACTACCAGCGATTACAAAAGACAATAAACAAGGCACAATACGCTTACCAATGCTCAATATATTCATAAACACTTCTCCTTTTCTTCTTTGAAATAAGTAGATTATACCATAACCTCTAAAATTGTCAATTACTAACTATATTGACAACAAGAAAATAAAGTATATTTATATATATACATTCACCCATATAATAAAACTTATTGTGCAAACTTCTTTATATAAATAAACTCACTTACTCTTTACTAGATTCTTTCTAAAGTTTAGAAAAGCACGCAATAGTTTAAATTTAATTAACACTATTCTTGCTAATATCTGGTATAATAAAAAAGGTGAAAAAAATGTACACAATTAATGAAAATACAAGACATGAAATAATTATTAAAAACTCGAGATTTATAACATTACTAATGAAAATAAATACTATAGAAGAAATCAATCAAAAATTAAAGGAAAGCAAAATAGATTACCCAAAAGCCTCACATTACTGCTATGCTTACAAAATAGGTGAAATAATAAAAAAAGCATCAGATGATAAAGAACCAAGTGGAACTGCTGGTATTCCAATACTAAATGTACTAGATAAAGAAGATATTACAAATATTCTAGTTATTGTAGTCCGTTACTTTGGTGGTATCAAACTCGGTACTGGAGGTTTAGTAAGAGCATATACAAAATCAGTAAAAGAAACATTAAATAATATAACTAAAAAAGAATTAGTACCAGCAATACTATGTAGAATTACTTTTCCCTACGCTAAAGAGCAAAACATAAAAAATGAAATAAAAGAAGAAAACATAGTAACAAAAAAATACCTAGAAAACATTACATATCTTGTAAAATTAGAAACGACATCTCCACTATTAAAACAAAAAAACATAGAAAAATTGGAAAATACTTATATAGAAAAAAGTTAGATATTTATTAATAAATATCACGCTAACATTTCCTATATGAAACAAATTATAAAACAATTAAAAAACTGAAAAATAGAACTTTGTCAGCTTTTTATTTTTTAACAAACTAAATATTACTAATAACTTTTTATACTGTGCACTTCTGCTATATTGTAATCAGCACACTATACAAAAAAGATACTTAAAAATTACCAACAACCATTTGCAAACGTTTAATCACCTTTTTCTCTATTCTAGAAATATAGGATTGAGAAATTCCTAATTTTTCAGCTACTTCTTTTTGTGTTAATTCATCATTTCCTAAAAGACCATATCTAAGAACAATAATATCTCTATCTCTCGGTTTTAATTTCATTACTTCTTGAAGCATTATCTTCTTATCACTCGCTTCTTCTATTTCTCTAGTAACAATATCAGGATCAGTACCTAAAACATCTTCAAGATGTAACTCATTCCCCTCACCATCCAAAGATAATGAAGCATCAATACTAACTTCTGTTTTAGTTTTTTTATTTTTTCTTAAATGCATCAAAATCTCATTATCAATACACCTAGATGCATATGTGGCAAGTTTTATATTCTTGCCACTTTGAAACGTTTGAATTCCTTTAATAAGACCAATAGTTCCAATACTTACCAAATCTTCTAAATCAACACCTGTATTTTCATATTTTTTAGCCAAAAAAACTACCAATCTTAAATTATGCTCAATTAACATATCCTTAGCTATAACATCACCATGTTGCATTTTTTCAATATACAACTCTTCCATTTCCTTAGACAAAGGTTCTGGAAGCATATCAGTAGCACCAACATAAAAGATACTAGTAACCCTATAAAATAAAGATTTAAACCATAAAATAATTTTATTCATAATTCCTCCTTAAATATACTTGGTAAAATACAATCTACATTTCCTAATGTAAAAGAAGTTTTACTAAAACCAATCAAACATTTTGAAAATTCAACATCACAAATTTTTACACGTTCCACTTTAGAACAGCGAATAACACCTTCAGTATTTAACGCTTTGTAAGGAACAAAAAAGTAATTAGAAACTGGAATATCTACATTAGAGTTCAATAAAATTACACTTTTACCGGTAGTAGGATCCCTCAGTTGATTACCAGTATCCAACATTCCTTTTAAATGATAAACCTTTTTATCAACATAAATTTGAACAGTATACATCAATGATGTTTTAAACTTACTTTTCTTATAATTTTTTGTATAAAAATACAAAAATATAGGACTAAGAACTATAGTAACAAAAAAATTAAGACCCAACCCTGCTCCATAAAATAAAGCTCCTCGATTTTGATAAGTAAAATTAATATCAAGTAAATATAAAAAACCACCTAAAATTATACTTATCAAATAAAAATATAAAATATCAGATAAAAAATTTTTTCTCCCAAAGGTAATTAAAATCATCAATATACTGATAATCAATTTAAATAAAAGAAGTAAATAATTAGACAGTGATAGAAATAAAAGAAAAATAGTAAAACTACCAAATAAGCTCCCTAAAATAATTCTACTACAAGAAGTAGTTTCTTTTAAAATTGTTTTTGTTGCATATAAAATTAAGAAATCAAAGAAAAAATTAATGAAAAAGACTAAATCTAAATATACTTTCATCTCTATCACCAAATTAAGTATAAAAAAAAGAAATGACTAAACTTGTCATTTCTTGAATATAAATCAAATTTTTTTCTTATGAATAAATATTTTTATAATGTAACTTAAAAAAATACACATCAAAAAAACAAAAGCCCACTGCAAAATAGTATTTATAATACCATTACAATATTTATCAATAATTGCAGATATACTAGCCGGTACATACTTTCCAATCAAAGCACTAACGTCTGGTAAACCTATATTATTTTTAATAAAAGTTAGAATTCTAAGTAAGATATCTACAATAGCCATAAAAAAAACAAAAGAAGAAAATCGTTTAAAAAACATAATTACAATAACAATTAAAATAACTAAAACAATAACATCTATATACATAAAAAACACTCCTAACTTAAATATGAATTATGAGAAAATTCATAATCCAAAGTTGTAGTCTCACCATGTCCTGGATATATAGTAATTTCTCTAGAATACTTTCTCAACTTTTCTAAGCTGCTTTTCATTTCAGAAACACTACCACCAGGCAAATCACATCGACCAATCGACTCATGAAAAATAAAGTCTCCTACAAACATTAATTTTTCTTCCGGAAAATAAAAACTAATAGAGTCTTTAGAATGACCAGGGGTAAAAATCACTTGAAAACTAAAATCTCCTATAACAACATTTCCTTCTTCTACACTACTTTTCTTAAAAATCTTAACGCCTCTTTTAGTTAAAAAATTACGAAGTGCACCTATATGATCAAAATGAGAATGAGTAAGCAAAACAGCTACCACTTTGGCATTACCAACAACATTTTTTATCTTTTGATAGTCATCGCCAGGATCTACAACTAAACAAGAATTATTTTTCTTTATAACATAACAATTTTCATCAAGCATTCCCGTTACAATTTTTTCTATTTCCATTATTAATCACCTATTTTAATATAACATAATTATGACAATTCTTCAATAGCACGCCCAACATAAGCATAGTGATAGTGATTATCCAACTTAAAAGTATAAACATATACCCCATTTTTTAACTTTTCTGCACTAATACCTTGAGCACTATAATAACGCACCTTTTCTCTTAGTACAATCGTATCTCCTTGTACAGAAGCAGAAATTAGTTGCTTATCCGCATTATAAATAGTAGTAGGAACTTGACCACAGTATCCTTCAACATACTCACCTCGTTCCTCAATATACTGATATCCACCAAAACAACTATTACCTAATACAATATTTTGATTAGGAATACTGACACTTTCACCAAATAACTTCTTAACTTCTTTTTGTAATGTCTCCTCAGAAAAAGCCATTGGTGTAAAATTAATAGCTTTGGAACAAGAAAAATTAGACATAGAACTTTCATTAAATAAATTACAATTAGACTCATACATTTCAGAATGTGGTATTTGCCTAAAAGCTAAATACAACTTAAAGGTATCATTAAAAGTATCATAAGCTAAATCTTCACGAACAGTAGTTTTTACTTTATCGTACAACTCTTGAACTATAGAAGATTGTACATTCAATTCTCTTAAACTACTATCACCAACAACTAATGGACTACATTCTCCACGTGCTAAATCATTTTGATAATCTATATAAATATAAGTTCCCATCAAAGCAATAATTAAAAAAAGAACAAATATTAACCATCCACTCCTATGTGATTTTTTTTGTTTTGCATTCCCATTTACAACTGATGCAGGTCCTTCTACAATAGGCGGAGGCGTTACAACCGTACTAGAAGACATTTCTACCTTAGGAGAAACAACAGTTGGATTAATAACAGATACTGTCGATTGAGGCATAGATTTTACTAATGGAGTACTAGTTCCACCATTAACTCGACCCTTATCAGCTGCTGTTGCATCTCTTGGGCCTTCCGTTACTGGTGCAATTACAATACCAGGACTACCAACCAACATGTTATCATTATTAGAAGGCACCGTAGTATTAGCCGTTGAAGTAGTATTAGTTGCATTAACTTGAAAATTTGTATTTTGTTCTTGATTCATGAATTATCTTCCCTTCTTTAATAGTCCTAATTTTTTACGTCCTATGTGCTGCGTAGACTTAATATGATTACCTATAATATCTGAAACATCTAAAATGGTTATAAAAGCACTTTCATCCATTTCCTCTGCAATATGCCGAAGTTCATAAATTTCAATTCTAGTAAGGACACAATACATAACTTCCTTATCGCCACTAATTAAACCTTTACCACGAATAGTAGTAACAGTTCGCCCTAACCTCCTATAAATCTCCTTAGCCATATCGGTACCTTTTTCAGTCACAATAAGAGCCGCTTTCAACTGTTCAAATCCTTCAGAAACAAAATCAATAACCTTAAAAGTTATAAAATAAGTAAGTAATGAATACATAGCCCTATCAAGTCCAAAAATAAGACCAGCAATACCATATATAACTAAATTAAAAAGCAAAACAACCTGTCCAACAGAAAGAGAAGTTTTCTTACTAATAACAAGAGCAACAGATTCAGTACCGTCAACACACCCACCAGAATGGATAACAAGTCCAACTCCGACACCCAATAAAACTCCACCATAAACAGTAGCTAATAACATTTGTTCTGTAATAGCTTCAACATACTGAAAAACAGATAAACTACATGAAAATAAGATCATGCTATAAACAGCTCTAACTAAAAAGCCACGTCCCAAATTTTTATAACCAATATATACAAAAGGAACATTAAAAATCAAAACAAGTAAACTAACTGGTAATGTTGTTAATTTTGAAATAATAATAGAAATACCCGTAACCCCACCGTCCAAAATAGTATTTGGTATTAAAAAAGTTTCTAAAGAAAATGCCGCCAAAATAGATCCACAAGTAAGCATAATAAAAGAAACTATTCTCTTGGACTTTTGTGTTCTCATCTTTAACAAATTCACCACTCCTATTTTACATAATTATATACCGAATTTAAAAATCCCTCAATACAAAAACAAAAAAAACAAAAAAGAAAAAGGAATACTACTCTCCTCCTTCAAATTGTGAATTATAAAGATTAGCATAAAAGCCATTTTTTCTAAGCAACTCTTCATGAGTTCCCTGTTCTACAATATCTCCATCATTCATGACTAGAATTAAATCAGCATTCTTAATAGTACTTAAACGATGAGCAATAATAAAACTAGTTCTACCTTCCATTAAATTGTCCATGGCTTTTTGAATTAACTCTTCAGTACGAGTATCAACACTACTTGTAGCTTCATCTAAAATTAATATTTTAGGATTAGCTAATATAACACGAGCAATTGTTAGTAATTGTTTTTGACCTCCACTAACGTTATCAGCTTCTTCATTCAAAACCATATTATACCCATCTGGTAAAGTTTTAATGAAATGATCAACACAAGCAGTATGGCATGCTTCCTTAACTTCAGCATCTGTAGCATCTAACTTACCATACTTAACATTTTCTTTAATTGTTCCATTAAATAACCAAGTATCCTGTAACACCATACCGAACATCCGTCGAATATCACTACGATTAAATTTAGTCATATCTTTACCATCTATTAAAATACGTCCATCATTTAATTCATAAAATCTCATAAGTAATTTAACGATGGTTGTTTTACCTGCACCAGTAGGACCGACAATTGCAATCTTTTGACCATCTTTAACTTTAGCACAAAAATCATGAATAATAATCTTATTTTTATTATATCCAAAAGTTACATGATCGAATTCTATATTACCATCTAATCCTTCAGTAGATAATGGATTATTTATAGTTTGCACTTCTTCTTTTAATTCTAAGAAATCAAATACTCTCTCACTTGCAGCAACAGCTGATTGAACAGTATTCATAACTTGAGACAATTGATTAATCTGTTGCGTAAAATTTCGAACATATTGAGTGAAAGATAAAATATCTCCTACTTCAATACGATCTTTAATAACCATATATCCACCCAATATAGAAATAACAACATATCCTAAATTTCCAATAAACTGCATAATGGGATGCATAGTGGTAGACAAAAATTGACTCTTCCAAGCACTTTGATACAATGTTTTATTGATTTCATCAAACTTCTTAATAGCTTTCTCTTCCCCATTAAAAGCCTTCACAATATCATGACCACCATAAACTTCTTCAGCATGACCATTAATGTGTCCTAAATAATCTTGCTGTATAGCAAAATATTTTTGACTCCGTTTAACAACTCCATTTAAAACAAACATACAAATAGGGACAATTAATACAGCTGCAACCGTCATAGGAACATTAATAGAAAGCATCATAATAAAAATTCCAATAATTGTTGCAATACTAGTAATAATAGTAGTAATAGACTGATTTAAAGCTTGTGATAAAGTATCAATATCATTAGTAACAATAGAAAGAACTTCTCCATGCGTTTTAGTATCAAAATATTTCATAGGGAGCTTATTAATTTTTTCACTTAACGAATTACGTAATCGATAAGATATATCATTAGATATTCCAGCCATTATAATTCCTTGAATACTTGAAAATAGAGCACTAATAATATATAATCCAATTAAAATAATAACCGTATGATTAATAAACGTAAAATTAATACCACCAGTATTAGAAATTTTTTTCATCAACCCATTAAATATTTCCGTTGTAATATTACCCAAAATCTTAGGTCCAACAATAGTAAGAACAGTAGAACCGATGGCAAATATAATAACAAAAAACATTGAAAGCTTGTAATCTTTTAAATAAGATAGTAGTTTTTTTAATGTTTTTCCAAAGTTCTTTGCTTTCTCAGGTGCACCACTACCACCAGGACCTCCATGACCAAAACTAGGCATTTTCTAACTCCTCCTTACTTAATTGTGATAAAGCAATTTCTTTATACACATTACAATTTTTCATTAACTCCTTATGAGTTCCAATACCAACAACACGTCCCTCATCCAAAACAACAATTTTGTCTGCATTCATTATAGTAGAAATACGTTGTGCAACTATTAAGACAGTTTTATCCTTAGTAATTTTTGCAAGCTCACCACGTAACTTTGCATCTGTTTTAAAATCTAAAGCTGAAAAACTATCATCAAAAACATAAATGTCTGGATTTTTAGCAATCGCTCTAGCTATAGATAAACGTTGTTTTTGCCCACCAGAAACATTAGTACCACCCTGACTAATATCATAATCAATTCCACCTTTTAATTTAGAAACGAACTCAGTGGCCTGACTAACATCTAATGCTTTGCTAATATCATCATCAGTAATACGCTCGTTGCCATATCTTATATTATCTCTAATTGTTCCTGTAAATAATACTCCCTTTTGTGGAACAAAACCTATTTTATCACGAAGTTCATGCAAATCAACCTCTTTTACATTAACACCATCAACTAAAAGTTCCCCATCAGTTACATCATAAAATCTTGGTATTAAATTAATCAACGTAGATTTACCACTGCCTGTAGAACCAATAAACGCTGTTGTTTCTCCCGGATTAGCAATCAAATTAATATCAGTAATAACATCATAATCTGCATCCGGATATCGAAAACTTACATTTTTAAATTCTACTTTCCCCCTGGCTTCAGATTTAAATTCTACTAGATGTTTACTATTATAAATAGTATCTGGAGTTTCTATAATTTCCATAATACGTTTAGCAGACACGTTAGCACGTGGTAACATAATAGACATCATAGAAATCATCAAAAAAGCCATAATAATTTGCATTGTATATTGAATATAAGCCATGATGTCTCCTACTTGCATAGCACCAGTATCTACACCTTTAGCTCCTTGATATACAATTACTAAACATACAAAATTCATAATTAACATCATAACAGGCATCATAAAACTCATTGCTCTATTAATAAATAAATTAACTTTAGTAAGTCTCTTATTTGCTTCTTCAAATCTTTCTTCTTCATGCTTTTCATTAGAAAATGCACGAATAACTGGAAGTCCAGATAAAATTTCACGCGTCACAAGGTTTAACTTATCAATTAATTTTTGTACTCTATTAAATTTAGGCATGGCAACAGCAAATAAAGTAATTACAACGGTTAATATTGCTGCAACTGCAACCCCAATAATATAAGTCATATCCGCATTAGTGTTCATAGCTTTCATAACACCACCAATACCAATAATTGGTGCATAAAAAACAACTCTAAGTAAAAATACAACAACCATTTGCACTTGCTGAACATCATTTGTTGTTCTAGTAATTAACGAAGATTGTCCATAAGCCTTAACCTCATTTTTAGAAAAACCTACAACTTTAGTAAACACCTTATGTCTAAGCGTTTTGGCAAGTCTTGCTGCCATACGAGACCCAATAAACACAATTAAAATACCTATCGCCATAGCTGTAAAGGCAATACCTAACATAATAAGTCCAACTTTTAAAATATACATAGTTTGAATATGATCTGTATCAACACCAATTCTTTCATACTCAGATTTAACATAACTGACAGCAGCTTGATCAATAATAGTATCTGGAATATCTTTTATTTTTTTATCAACTTGTTTTAACATATGACTACGTTCCGTATCACTCATAACACCAAGTGCTTGAGAAAAAGTCATTCCCTCTGGCAAATCAAAAGAAACAGAACTATTAGAACTAGAAGTACTTTCTTGTGAAGCATAAGATAAAATCATCATAGGTTTAGCCATAATAGAACTAATCTTATTCACATCACTGTCTTCTTTTAACTCATAAATTTTTTCACCCTTATATGTATCCACTTTTTCATAATGATTAATAATATACTTTTGATCATTCTTATCCATAAGCAAAATCAAAGTATCAAGGGTATCTTCACCAATTTTTTCAATTGCAGCATTTTCAATACCACCTTGTTGTACACCAACATTGACAATCTTAGATGTATAATCTGGTAACGTTAAATCTAAATATGCTTGCACAAACAATAGCAAAATAATTGCCAAAACTGAAAAAATAGAACTCTTCAAATACTTAAAAACTTTTAACATTATTTTTCCTCCTTATAAATTCCGTAACACAATATATCAACTTTACCCCTATATTGCTCCCTAATCAAAGAAATATTTTCAGATTTTACAGCCTCTGTAATTCCAAACAATAAATTATGCATAAATAAATGAAAGACAAATTCTAAATCAGCAGATTTTAATTTTTCTAATGAAATTACATCTTTCACATACAAAAACAAATCATGTCCCGGACTCTCAAATTTTTCTTTATAAATAGAAAAATAGAAAAAGATATTTTTTAAAAACCGTGACAATTGATACTCTTCTATTTCTTTTACAAAAAGATCAAAAAGTTTCAAAAAAGATTCCCTTATATCTCCATAACAAGCAACAATAACTTCCCTAGTCATTTCATTTAATACCTTTTTATTTAACTCCAAAATATATGAAAACAAATCATTTTTATCAATAAAATATGTATAGAAACTTCCCCTAGAAATTTCAGCAATCTGAATAATTTTATTGATAGAAACTTCTGTATATGGAACAGTATAAAACTCTCTTTTTGCCGCCTCTAACAACTTATTTTGTTTACTTATATCCAAGTTAAAAAAAGTTTGACTAGGCATATCTATCACCTCTAAACACTCGTCGTATGACAAGGTGTCATACAATTAAATATTGTAAGTGGCAACCTGTCATTTGTCAATACAAATTCAAAAAAGATATATTACTTTCTAATTTATTATCACAATATTAACTGAAAAAGTTTAAATGACAGTCCTCATAAATTATAATAAAGAAGATAAAATTTTATGCAAAAACTTTAACCAAATCAATTGAAATATTTCAAGTTTATTTTTTGTTCTTTTGATTACCATGAAAATAAAAATATATAACAAAAGCAATGAATAACAAGATAAATACAATAAAAATAATATGTGAATATTGATCAATAATATTTAGAAAATCCTTCCATTTTTTGCCCAATCGATTACCAATGACCAACAAAATAGTATTCCAAATAGCAGATCCAGAAATAGTATATATTAAGAATTTGCCTATAGCCATTTCACTCATACCAGCTGGAATAGAAATTAAGCTTCTAACAACGGGAATAAAACGACAAAAGAATACTGTTTTATTTCCCTTTCTATCAAACCAAGAATCTGCCTTTTCAATATCGCTATCATTTAATCTCAAAATAGTACCAACTCTACCAGAAACAAATTTCTTAAGTCTTTCTTTATTTAAAAGTTTACCAACATAATATAAAACAATCGCTCCAAATACAGAACCTAGTGTAGAAAATAAAATCATAAAGGACACATTAAGTTTTGAATATGTTGTCATAAATCCTCCAAACAAAAGAACAACTTCAGATGGAATAGGAGGAAACACATTTTCCACAAAAATCAAAAAGAAAATCCCAAAATATCCATACTGATTCATAAATGAAACAATAAATTCTTCCATAAAACCTCCAAAACAATATACAACATTATATATTATAATAACATGCATAATACTGAATAGTAAATTGAGAATTTAAATCGTTTTTATCGTAAATATACAAAACAAGATCCGTATTTCCCTCTAATGAAACTTTAATAAAATGCCTTTATTTAGCGACTTTGAATATTACCAAAAAAACGGAATGGAAGATATCGTAATTAGCATTTGATTATCGGGTAGTTATCGATTATGTTTGAAAGTAGAATCCAAGTTCTTTGACAATTTAAAAATATATTTTATTATCTAAATAACATAAAGAAGCAAAATATTATATTGCTTCTATCATGGAAATGTATCATTTAAACAATTTTTTACACTCTCTATTTACATTTTCAAATGAATAAAAACGTTTGTCAATTAATTTTTCTCATTTTTATCTTGTGTGTTGTTGATATTTTTTTTAATAAATCCAATTGTTCTTTATTCATTACTTTTATTTTAATATAGCATTTATCGTTTTTATATATTTTTATAATATATGTAATTGGACCCATGTATCCATATTTTCCATACCACTTAAACATTTCATATGTTATATTAGTAATATCTCTAAAACTTATAGATTTTGTCATTATTAAATTTTTATAAATAAATTTTTCATTTATTTGAAAGAATCTTTTTTTTGATTCATTTAAGCCTAATAAAAATACACCTCCACCAATAACAATACTATATAGTGCAATTGTTATATCTAAAGGAGCTATAATAACAATAGCATATCCAAATATTCTATAGATTAATGAAGATATTTCATCACCTCTTATCAAAAATATTTCTTTATAATTATTTTTTAAAAACTCTAAAAATTCGTTATTACCATGACGTATAAATGACAATATTTCTTTATTTTTATTCATTACATATATTCTGGAATTACTAGTATAGTATGATGTGATTTTTTCTTTTTTTATCATGTTAATTTTTTTGTTACTAGTCTTTATTTTAATAATAAATATAATCGTATCAAAAATAATTATAATAAACATAAAAATTTTTATCACAATTAAATAATTAATCACTTACATCACCTTCATTATTTTTACTTATTTATCATATTTTATTTTCTTTAACATCTTGACCATAAAATTTGTTACCATTTTTCTTTTATATTCTATATCTATAGAATATAAAATTTTAAACATTACATTAAGAAAGTTCTATTAGTATTTAAGAAAAAATCAAACATTATTAAATACTTTCTACTTTTTTTATAATTCTATCAAATATATTACATCCAATTAAATTTATATCTGTAACATTCTATATATACTATTGTAAATATTATTGATAACTTTTGATTAGCATCAAATTTATCTAAAATTATATTACATTATCAAACTTTTTTATACTTTCATTTTACCTCAATATTTACCTCAACACCAGTATTTTTTTCTAAACCCCACTATCCTTCTAATGCTACTAATATACAATGATAGCTAAGTTGTGATATAACATATAATCAAATATTGCATATAATAAATCATATCTACTAACATCAGTTCCTTCAAAAAACTTATGTAACAGTTTCCCCATATTTAATACCAAGAAAACCAATTAAGGTAACAGCCATATAAAATATTTGGTTTTAGGGTTAACATCCATTCTCATTTCTAATCATATACTCCGATGAAAAAAAAACACCTACCCTATATGCCAAAATTAATCAAGAACAAAAAATCATATACAAATTGGTTATATATAAATGCTACAGTAAAGTTTTAATCTGTTTCATTAAATTGGTAACCTTATTACAAGTATCTCATCATAATATCATTTTCTTTATAAGAAAATCATGAATTTAAGATGTCAATTAATAAAAGATAATATAACCAAAACATAATCATAGTATATAAAAAAACGTACATCTTCTTTATGAAAACACGATATTTCCTACTACGATATCTATAAGATTTGTTATAGCTTTTTCATCATCTTCCACACGGTTATGTCAACTTCTCTAGTTTTATTATTGTCTTCTTAGATAATTAAAACTTATAATTTATACCACAATTTTAATAATGCTTTTAACTTTCCTATTTTCACTTCGTAATCGACTTTTCTTTTACGTATTTACTTCTTATACCACTTTGCATTTCACCAATTACAACCCCTAAAAGACAAAGATTATGTTTTTCCACTGTAAAAATTAAGTAATAACCAGCTTTAAGATAATTAACTTCACTGTAAAAAAGAACTAATTTATTG
This sequence comes from uncultured Bacilli bacterium, assembly GCA_944332635.1. Lineage (GTDB taxonomy): Bacteria > Bacillota_I > Bacilli_A > RF39 > UBA660 > Faecimonas. The sequence goes on along the minus strand of CALVKI010000046.1, from coordinate 2,822 downwards.
GTATCTTCATTAAAAATGACTTCTAATTCTAAATTACTATTTAACTGAATAGTAACTTCGATATGTTTAATATTTACTATATTATTTACTCCTTTTACAAAATGAATAAATACTCCACTTAAGTATAGATAAATTATAACAAGTGTTTCAGATTCCCTTCTATGACAATCAACTCTGTTTTTTTATAGTTTAAAAGTTAATTTTTTTATAATTCCATATAACAAGTACAATGTGAAAGTACAAAGTAAAAAAAGCATAAATTTGATACAACATAATTAATGAAATGCGACAATGAAAATTGCAAACTTATATCAGATGAATTGAAAGCTTCAATTTTATTATTACCAATAATGACAACAATAACATATTTGATGTTAATAATTCTAGAAAATCTAAAGATCTAGAAAAATATTTTAGAAGATACCCTAAATGTGAAGTTCAACTAATATCCATAGCCTTTTATTTTAGTCACATTCATCTAGAAAACAATATTATAAATTTTAATATTGTTATAGATAGATTACACATTATTACACAGGTTTATATTGCTTTAGATAGTTGTGTGGTTAATATATGTAAGAAAGATAATCCTAATTATAATAAACTAAAAGATTTATAGACATTAATTAGAAAAAAATAGAAATGATTTCTCTAAAAAATATACTTCACCTTATCATTAATACAAAAAAAATTAAAAGCTAAATATAAACGTCATCAAGATATTATTAATTCTATCAAAGAGAAAAAATTTAATATATTTAAAAATATTGTAAACCACCACCAAGATCAAAATCTATCATCCAAAAAAATCCTTAAAATTATATAAAAACAACCTTGAATATATTAACAACTCCTTTAAATATGATATAAATAATACAATTATTAAAACTACTAATAATTTAATCAAACACTTAATAGCTAAAACATTCTCAATTAAAGGTATTATAAAAGAGTGAATTTTCTCACTCCTAACAACCAATTGATTTATCAATTTTTTTGTTTTGTTTACCAAAACTATTTAATAAACAACATTGCTTTATCTTAAAACTCAAACAAAAATTGAGCAAATTTCCAAATGGTAGCCTGTACGGAATTCGAATCCGTGAATGCTGCCTTGAGAGGGCAGTGTGTTAAGCCACTTCACCAACAGGCCATACATAAACAACATCATAAATATACCATAAAAAAAATTTTTTGACAAGATAAAAATATCTTTTTATAAATGATATAAATTGAAATATTAAGTGTTCACACATTTTATTACCTAAATGTAAGCTTTTATATATTTGATAATCTCATGTTTGAACTTTTATAGTCAAACATTGCTCTTGGATAATTATTTATCCAATTTTCTATTTTCTTTATAAAATCTTTTGAAATGTCATCCATTAATGTTCCTTTCGGTATCCATCTTCTTATTAATCTATTATTATTCTCTTTGTATCTATTTCTTAAAAGATACTCCCTACTTTGATTGCATTTCTTATCATTCGACTAGTAATATTTAAATCTTTTAATTGACAGACTATTACTTCTGGTAATTTTTTATTCTCAATTATTTCTCTTTCAATATATTTAACTAAATTAATATCTTAATCTACTCCTGCACAGTATTCTTCTACTTCTTCCCACAAATAACCTCTAATAATTACTTTTCCACGGTTTATTTTCCTTCTTATTGTTCTTTCTATATAAGTTAAGTGTTATATTTTTGTTATAATTTAAAAGACACATATTTACTACCTCCAATGTTTGTTCACACTTACATTGTATCATAGGTAACAATATGTGTCTTTTTTATGTCCTTTTGGGACACTTAACTTTTCAATATTATACAATAAAAAGCAATGCAGATAATAAATTTTAAAAAGGAATGATTCTTACTGCAAAAACATATGATAAAGATAACAAATCAATAAACAAAAAAACAAAAGGAGTTGCATCTATAATTTACAGATTACAATCCCCTATTTAAAAGATATATAAATGCCCCCAACATTTTGAATTAAATTCACACTCTATAAACGATATATAATATACTTATACTAAAAACAACTATATCTTTTATTTTCCTAACATATTAAGTAAATTAATTTTAAACATATCTTTTTCTGGGTGAGTTTTAGAAATCATAACACCCTTATATGTAGACAGCTCAGCACGATGTCCTTCATCCAAAATTTCTTCTGGTGTGATATTTGTTAATAAAATAATACGTTTTTCTAAATATACTGTATAATGCAACATAATTTCACCATGCACTTTAGCAAATAACTCATCAGTAGGTAATTTCAATTCATAAGTCACTGTTTTCATTTTATCATCACTACCTACTTCTTTTCCTAAAAAATTACCTTTTCGAAGTTCAGGATAATAAGAAAAAGTTAATTTTTTATAAGCAAGCATATTATACTTACGAACAGAACGCTCTTTCTTCCTAAAATCATTCTCATCTAAATATTCAAATATATAACTCCTAATTTCCATATATTCAACCTCCCTAGTTACAATACTCCAGTTAGAACCCCTCTATCCTCGAAGTAAACACATTATAACACAATTCAAAAAAAAAGTCAACCTTTTATCAAATTGTTATTAGTTAAAGAGTTAAATGCAATTAATTTTATTATTTTTTTAGAACTTGTATTTAGTCTTTTAATAGTATTTAATAACTACCTATCAATTGTTTTCTTATTGGTGTTTGGAAAGAAAGTAAAACAATAAAAAAAAGCAAGACTTACTATTGAAGATAGAATGTTAATTGAATAATTATTAAGAGAAAATTATAAACTTAAGGACATTGCACGTGTTATCGAAGTGGA
>CALVKI010000045.1 GCA_944332635.1 uncultured Bacilli bacterium | reverse complement strand
AAAAATGTGCCGGTAAAAATAGTCCTGTAGGACACTGGGAAATCTCAGGATTTGTAAAAGAAAAGCCATTTAAAACATATCCAAATGGCTTTCCAGATAAGATGATAGAAGAATTTAAGAAAAAAACCGGATTACAAGGCACTTTGTTTAATGGTGTTGGTTCTGGTACAGAATTATTAAAACAATATGGAGAAGAACATTTAAAAACAGGATTTCCTATTGTATATACTTCTGCAGATAGTGTTTTTCAAATTGCAGCACATGAAGACATAATTCCTGTAGAACGATTATATGAAATTTGTAAAATAGCAAGAGAAATGTTAAGTACAGAAGAATATGATATAGGAACAGTAATCGCTAGACCTTTTGTAGGTGATAAGGCAGATAATTTTACTAGAACATATAATAGAAAAGATTTTGAGTCACCAGAATTTGGTAAGACAATGCTTGATGTAATTTATGAGAATAATGAAGAAGTAGTAGCAATTGGAAAGATTGAAGATTTGTTTTCTGGTAGGGGAATATCAAGAGCAATTCATACAGAAGGAAATGCTGATGGTATAGAAAAAACGATAGAGGAAATAAAAAATAGTAAAAATGCAAAATTGATTTTTACAAATTTAGTAGATTTTGACATGCTTTATGGTCACAGAAATAATGTAGAAGGTTATGCGAAAGCCTTAGAATATTTTGATAATAAATTACCAGAAATTATTGAAGCAATGAATGAAGATGATTTATTAATTATAACAGCAGACCATGGAAATGATCCTTCAACATCAAGCACAGATCATGACAGGGAATATATACCTATTTTAGTTTTTGGAAAAAATATAAAACATAGTATTGATCTTGGAATAAGAGATACATATGCAGACATTTCAGCTACTGTATTAGATATTTTTGATTATCCAATCTTAAAATACGGAAAGAGTTTTAAAGATTTGATAATTTAATTATTGCAAAATAAAAAAATATATGCTAATATGTATTAGTATTAGCTGTGATTGGCTTTGCCAATTATAGCCCACCTGTACAAAATCAAAGATTTCGAAGGTGGCTTAATGCCGATGTGGCGGAACTGGCAGACGCACCAGACTCAAAATCTGGCGGGAAACCATGTGGGTTCGAGTCCCACCATCGGTACCAAGAATAAAAACTATGTAATGCTTTAAATTAGCCAATTACATAGTTTTTTGTTATCTTATTAATGCAATTTTAATGCAACCCAATATTTTCTTTTTCTAAATACATATTATATTTATCATCTTCTTGGAGCTGAAATTTTTCAAAAACAGAAGCATAAGTATCCATAGTAGTAGAAATATTTTTATGACCTAATTTCATTTGCAATACTTTTGCAGACATTCCACTTTCAATACATCTTGTAGCATAAGTATGTCTTAGCATATGTGTATGTATGTGTTTTGCAATTGAATATTTTTTATTTAATCTTTGCAAATAAGAATTTAATTCATTAGGAGATATAAAACTATCTTCTTCATCATTATAAAATAGCAACCCGTATTTATTATGAGAATCAATTTTAAGAGTATTTTCTAGTATAATACGAATAGATTTATTAATTGTTATATTTCTAATAGAATTTTCCGTTTTAGTTTTATTACCCAATATAACTTTATCATCTTTATTTCTTGTTAAAGTTCTTTGAATACAGATAGTGTTATTAATAATATCATTTTTTTCTAAAGCTAGAACCTCTCCAATTCGCATACCAGTATATAATTGCATTAAGATAATTAAATCATATTTTTTATTTAGATCTAAAATACTTATTAATTTTCTTTGCTCTTCTATAGTTAATGCTTCAACCTTTTTATTTTTTTTGTCGGAATTAGGCTTTTTGATTACTTCACTATTTGCAGGATTAAATATTATATATTTTTCCGATATTGCAATTTTAAAAGCTTTATTCATCATTGAGTACATCTTTTTTATAGAACTATCAGAATAAACAGTAATAGTAGTTAAAAAATGTTTTATATCTTCTGTAGTTATTTTTTGTATATTTTTATTTGCAAAGTTACTGTCACATTTTATTATTTGTTTTAAAGTTTCTTGATTTCTTAAAAAACTTCTATCACTAATTTGATTAGTATTGTATTTATAGTTTATATAATTTTCGATTAATTCTTTAAAAGTTATATCTTTTTTATCTATAAAAAGCCCTTGTTGAACTTCTGCTAATGCTTTAGTCATTTTTTCCTTAACTTCTTTTCTAGTTTTACCATAAACAGATTTTCTATTTAGTTTACCATCTGCTTTTCTACCTGCAGTAAATTGTCCAACCCATCTATTAAGTTTTTCAGAATAGAAGATAGATCCTTCGCCATTACCTCTTTTTGCCATTGCAGTCCTCCTTTCTTATAACTTTGGACTTTATTTTTACATTATATTTTTCTTCCAAAAGCTCTATAATTGCCTTATTTACTTTTTCATAATCCATTTTTGCCTCCTATAACAAAAGATAAGTATTTCTACTTATCTTTTGTTTATTTATTAATTTCCATTTTACCTACATATTTACCTAATATTTTAATAGATGTAGTTTTATCATAAATTTGTGTTTTAAAAGAAGAGTCGTTTGAATCAGGTTCTAATACAACTACATCTCCTTTTTTAGTAAATCTTTTTAATGTAGCATCATATCCATTTACTAAAACAACTGCGATTTCTCCATCTTCTACCATGTCTTGTTTATGAATTAAAGCAAAAGCTCCATTTCTAATTATATTATTCATACTTTCGCCGTTTACTCTTAAAAAGAAATATTCTTCTGGATTAATTATATCCATTAAATCTGTATCAATTGGTAATCTGCCCTCTATATTTTGTTCTGCCCAGTTAGGTTGACCAGCTGATATTTGTCCATAAACAGGGCACATATAATATTCATAGTCATTGTTATTTTTTTTAATATTTTTATTTAAAGTAGAATTATTCTTACTTTTATTTTCTTTATTAGAAGCCTTTTTTTGAAATAAATCTATTAGTGCATTACTGTCGAAGTCGCTCAAATAAGCAAAATTTATTGCAGTTGAAAAATTCTTTATATAATCTAACAAATCCTCTGTTAATTCTATATTTATTTTTATATTTTTACTATTATAGCTTAATAATTCTAATTTCTCTAAACTATTAATATTTTTATATACTTCATTCATATTAAACCAATCAATATATTTGTAATTAACTAATGTAATATATTGTTCGTTTTCTAAACATTTTAAAAAACTATCATATAGAAACAAGAAAGTGCAAACAAAGTTATAATCTTCTAGGAATAAATCCTTTCTATAATAGTCTGTCAAATAGATTGAAGAGAGTTCTTTTTTTTCTATTGATTCTATTAAATTCGAACTATAATCTTGAAAATTTTCTATGGCAGATTCAACTTCATATAAATCTTTATTATCTTTCTTATATATTTGTTGGCTTAACTTTTTTAATTGAGTATATATATTATAAACAATACTTTCTAAACTTTTTTCGGAATATCCACAAATAATCATTAATTCTTCATAAACTGTAACCCCATTAGAAGCATTAGCGAGTTTCTCTAAAATTTCTGGTTTTGGTGGTTTATCTAACTTCATATTCATATATTGAGAAAGATATGTTCTACCTATTTTAGATTTTTCTGAAAATTCTTCCTGAGAATTATATGTATCTTTTATTTGTTTTAATATTTGCGCAAATTTTCTTCTATCAAACATAATAAAAATCCCTCCAAATACAGTATATAGCAATAGTTCAAAAAAGTCAACAAAAAGTTTTCAAAAAAATGAACAAAACTATTGACAAGGAAATAGATTTTATATGTAATGAGTTTGTTCAAAAAAATAAACAAAGAAAGGTGGTGGAATAAATGGAACTAAATATGAAAGCTTTTTTAGAATTATTACAAAACAGATTTGACAATAATCAAGCTAAAATGGCAAGGATACTAGGAATTAGTAAATATCAGTTAAATTCTGTAATAAAAAATAATGGTAAAGGTGCAGGAAAAAAAATATTAGGTGCAATCATTAAATATTGTGACACCAATGAATGTGACTTTAGAAAGTATGTTTTTTTAATTTAAAATGTTTAAAAAAATGAACAAAAAATTAAAACATAGGAGGTTGAAAATAATGTTTTATATAAAAACTAATATTTCAAATGGAGTAGAGATAAAAATAGATTTATTTGAAGATGAAATTTATACTCAATGTCCAAAATGTGGAAAAGAAATTCAAATTAATTCAGAAGAATTAGCAGATATTATAAAAGATCAATGCTTAGCTTCAACAAATGTATATTGTAAAGATTGTGCAAAAGAGGTGATTTAAAAATGCAAGAAAAGAAACCAATTAAAAATTATGAAGATTTACCAGAAACAATAACACCATATGATTATGCAGATTGGAGAGGCATTGGGGAGAATAAAGCAAGGGAAATATTTAATAGTAAAGGCTTTCCAAAACTTAAAGGCACAGGAGTGAAACAATTAGCAGACAAAAGGGCAGTATTATTACACGACTTAGGTTTAGAAGGAGAAAACTTACAAACAGTATTACAAGAAATAGCAAAACAGATTATTTAGAAAGGAGTGAGAATAAATGAAAATTAAAAACAAATTTAAGTTTATAAGAAGTACAACAATATTAATATTTATAGTTCTAGGAATCATCTGTATCTCTGTATCTAAGGAAAAAACAGAGTATATTGATTACACTGTTGGAAAAGGAGAAACATTATGGAGTATAGCAGCAGAGAACACAGATGGAGATATAAGAGATTACATTTATACAATTAAAGATATAAATGGAATGACATCGAGCGAATTGCAAGAAGGACAGACAATTAAACTTTTGAAGGAGGTGAAATAAATATATGGATAAGTTGGACAAGTTATATTTAGACAATACATTAAGAAAAGCAAAGCTAGAAAACAGTATAAGAAATTTAGAACAAGTATCTAATCGAATTATAAAGAAATACAAATATGATGAAGCAGAATTAGATGCAAATATAGCAAAAAGTTTATTTGAAATGGAAGATACAACTAAATTCTTATTACTAGTTAGTAATTCAGAACACAATGAAGAAGAAGCAAGACAAAAATTAGAAATAATTCACGAAAAATTAAAAATGCTATGTATCTATCCGCTAAAACAGAACACATAGCAAAAAAGAACATAAAAAAATATTCTCTCTAATTATATTAACATAATCAGAGAAATAAATCAAGGAGGTAGAAATGAATATATACGAATTAACTGGAAATTATGAACATCTTTTAAATATGTTATATGACGAAGATGTGGATGAAAAAGCATTGTTAGATACATTAGAAAGTATTGAAGGAGACATAGAAGATAAAGCAGATGGATATGCAAAAATCATAAAAGAATTAGAAACACAAAGCAATGCAAGGAAAGAAGAAGCAAAAAGATTAACACAAAGTGCAAAAACAATAGATAACAGAATAAAAATGCTAAAAAGCAATTTGTTTAATTGCATGAAAATAACAGGAAAAACAAAGTTTACTACAAATTTATTTAGTTTTAGCATTGCTAAAAATGGAGGAAAACAAGCTTTAACAATAGATGGAGATGTACCAGAAGAATATACAAAAACAATTGTAGAAAATGATACATTTAAGATAAGACAAGCTTTAGAAAATGGTAAAAAATTATCTTTCGCTCATTTGGAGCCAAAAGGAGAAAGTTTGAGGATTCGTTAATGGAAGAAAATTATATTTGGAATGGCAATACTTGTTTTTATGTGGATATAAAAAACAAAACTTGGGGCTGCAGAATAAATACAAAAGATAAATCAAAATCTAAACAAATAATAAAGTATTTTAAAAATACTAGGAGAGAACAAATAAAAGCGTGGAGAAAAGAATGGAAACTTACGACTGAAGATTTTATAAATGTTTTAGTAATTTATTTAAATGGAAGAAGAGATATAAACAAAAGAATTTATAAAGCACTTAAAAAAATTTATATAAAGGAGGTAATAAGTAATGGCTATACCAGTATTAATCATAGGTAAATCTGGTAGTGGTAAAAGTACAAGCCTTAGAAATTTTGGAGAAAAAGAATTAGCACTTGTAAATGTTATAAAAAAACCACTTCCTTTTAGGAAAAAATTTGAAAGCACATTAGAAACAGATGACTATAAAACAATTGCTGAAAGTATTTATAAAACAAAGAAGAAGGCTATTGTAATAGATGA
>CALVKI010000044.1 GCA_944332635.1 uncultured Bacilli bacterium | reverse complement strand
GATTTAGCAAAGGTATTAAATCAGTTAGGATATTCTATTGACGATAGTGTTTCTTGTACAGCTGATGAAGTTTATCAGATGTATGGTAAGAGTATGTTTGATTCTAGAGAGTTAAAATTTTAAGATAGGTGAGTGTTATATGAAAGTTTTTATGAAAAAAGGTGATTATCAGTCTTTAATACCTGTTTTGATTATTACATTTTTGTTTTTATTTGTTTCTATATATTTATTGTATCCTTATTTTGTATCTGAAAGTTTTCTAGATACCTTTTTTCAAAACGGAGTTACTTTGGTTTTTGGTGTTTTTTTTCTTTTTTTTGCGGTTCTGTTTTTAATATACTTATTTAAACCTCCAAAAAAATATACAGCAGTATTAATTTCTAAAAATATGGGTTATTATCGTGGAGAGGCTGTTTATGATATGGTTTTTGAGGCGCTGAAACAGAAGAAAAGAAGTGGTGATTTAGTACCAAGGAAATTTTCTTGTTTTACATATGAAGATAATGATTTAGTTGTTAATCAGCAATATACTATTTATATAAAGGAAGTTAATTGGATTATTAAAAAAGTAGAACCTTTTGACGGGAAAGTTTCTAAAGTCCCTGTCAGTGCTAATATATTTGTTCTTTGTGCTATTGATGTTGTTCTATTTGCTCTCTTTGTTTTAGGAATTGTAGGATGGATTTATTTTCCTAAATATTATCAGATTTATATGATTTGGTGTCTGCTTTTTGCAGTAGGAATAGAACGGCTTTCTTTTTATATTTATCATTGTATACAAAAGTATGTTGCAGAAGATAGACAGAATAGTATGTAAAAAAGTTGGAACTTGCTTAATTCTATGGTTTGTATAAACATCATGTATAGAAATATAGAAATTTTTCTTTAATATTTATATTGGAAACAAAAAAAGAATTAGTCGTTGACTAATTCTTGTATTTATTAATGGAGCGAGTGATAAGAGGGTTTTAAACCTTTTATCAAAAAAATATCCCTCACTCGTTGAATAAATTATATGATAAAACTTAATAGAAATCAATGGCTACATAGTTTTTTTAGTTGAAATATAGTATAATTAAGTTAATTGTGGGAGGTTGTTATGGTCGATATTAATATTGTTAAAGAAAATGTAAATATACTTTCAAAAGAATTAGGTAGATTAAATATTGATAGCATTTTTATAGAACAAGATGGTAAATTAGATAAAGTATTTTATAAAGATGAGCAATTGCACGAATTAAGAAGTTGCTCTAAAGTGTTAGTTGCTATGGCCATCGGTATTGCAATAGAAGATAAAATGTTAGTGAATGGTATCCCTCTATCATTAGATACTAAAATATTTCCTTCAATAAAAAATTTAGTAAAGATAAAAAATAAGGATAATTTATTAAAAATTCAAACATGGACAATTAAAAATTTATTAACCCATACTACAGGTTATGAAAGTCAAATGATGTCAGAAAGATATATCGAAGATATTGATAAAAATGAATTGTTAGATTATGCTTTAAACTATGATATTCCGTTTGATGTGGGGACTAGGTTTGCTTACAATAATTTAGAACCCTTTGTTTTATCTGTATTTTTTCAAGAATCATTCGGTATTAATTTAAAAGATTATATAAATGAAAAGATATTTAAGAAATTAAATATTAAAGAATTTGAATGGGATAATTATGGAAAATATTGTCCGGCAGCAACTGGATTATATTTAAAGCATTCGGATTTTCATAAAATAGGATTACTTTTACTAAATAATGGAAGATATGATGGGAAGCAAATCATTCCAGGAAACTGGATAGTAGAGATGACTTCTATGCAATTAGAAACTCCGTCTACATATAAACCAGAAAGAGTTTTTCCTAAAATAGGTGTTGGATATTATACTTTTATTTCAAGGGACAATTATATATTCAGAGATGGTTCAAATGGACAATACATAATTGTAAATAAAGAGAAAAAATTATTAGTAACTACCATGGCATCAGAAAAAGACATGAAAAAGATTACAGAAATTTTTAGAGATATTATTTAATTAGGGATTAGGAAAGTAGATAGTTTATTAATATTAGTAATATTGATTGTGGTTTAAATGAAAGTTATATAAATAGTTTTCTCATTAAAAATAGTTTTTTAAATTTAATAGATTACTTTTTATTTTTAATTATTTTAATAACAAAGTTTCATGTAAGGCTGAACTTAGTTTTACAAGTGAGAAAGAAAAATATAAAAAAGGATGATATTAATTCAAATACCATCCTTTTTATAATGTAAAAAACATTAAGGAAATTTATTTTTTTCTTTAATAATACTAGTGAAGGGAGAAATGTTATGGTTTTTAATAAAGAAATTACTGGCTATGAGAATGAAGAAGAATTCGCTGCTTATCTTAATGGAAAGCAAGTGGGGAGAGTTTATCCTAATTTTTTGGAATTATTATATAAATTGTATGGCTATCTTGATTATAAGGATTATATAGAGTGTTGGGTTAATAAATCTAAAAGAAAAGCAGATATTTATATTAAGATTAATGGTTATGTTAGAGGTGTAAGTATAAAAAAAGGTATTAAAAATTCTGTTC
>CALVKI010000043.1 GCA_944332635.1 uncultured Bacilli bacterium | reverse complement strand
ATCTAAACCTATCATGTTAATTCCCTCTTTCTAGTACTTTGTCTAACTGTTTGCTAGTTAAATAAATTTTCCCTATTGTGTGTAAAAATATAATATGTTTTCTTGTATCATTTTTCATGATTTTTTTGAATTCGTTTGATCTCATACTACTCTCCTATTTGTTCTCTCAGTGTTAGAGGTCTGTAATTATCCTCAACATCTTTCTTGAAATCTTCTAGTTCTTGCTTATAATAATCTCTTTCGTCAATAGCAAGCTCTAGCTTTTCAATAATTTCCTCGATAGATACCCAATCTTTGTCAAATAGGCTTTCAAACCATTGTCCTTCGACTTTAATACATAAATCATCCATCTTTAAATTCCTCCATTAAATCTTCCATTTCTTTTAATTTTTCTTTACTTGGTTTTTTAACATTAAATTCTTTGTCAAACCAATCTGGTAACATTTCGATAATTCTTTTACGTTTACTTTTCTTTTCAACCAAAAACTCTGGATTGATTCGATACAAGTTTGATGTGTTCTTCCCGTTTACAGTTCGTTTTTGAGATATAATTATGTTTTTTTCTTCTAAAGACATTAAACATTTAGATACCGTTGTAGGACTCATGTTATAAGATTTAGCTATTGTTCTGATTGATGGATAGCACTCATTTTTTGAATCCATATGTTTCAGTAAAATGCAAAAGGTCTTTAGTTCATTTCCAGTAATATCTGCTGAAATCATTTTTAAAATTAGAATTACAAATTTGCTCTCCATCGTCCTTTCCTTCCAAATCTTTTTTATTTATTTTTTTATAGTTAATAAGTTGGTTATAGTTTTGTTACAGTTTTTGGTACACTCCTTGTACCAGTTTCTGTTACACTCTGTCCATTTTTTGATACACTAAATTTGACAATTTTAATATTTTTTGATAAACTCTTTCTGTAAATATTTTTTACAATTCATTTATTGTCGTTGTTCCAGCAACGGCATTTTTTTGTTCATCAATTTTCGCGTCATTTTTACCAACTGCAAACGATAACACACATACTGCGATCATAAATGCAATCATTAATTTATTTGTTAATAAATCTTTCACACTCTCACCCCTTTCAATTTTAAATTCCTAAATCGACTTCGATTTTTATTTTTGTTTTAATTCCTAACGCGTCGCAAATGATTTGATATTTTTCATTTGTAATTCGATATCTACCTAAGAAGTAGTTATCGAGCTGTTTTGCAGATATTCCCGTTAATTTTGCTAAATATGAGAATGAATATCCTAACATTTCACGTTTTTTATTTAATTGCTTTCCTATTTCTTTATAAAAGATTTCATCAATTCTTGTTTCCATTAATATCACTCCTTTTTGTCTTGTCGGGACTTTTTACTTTTTACACTTTTTAAATTGATTTTCAATTTTATTATTTATAATCATCCGTTCTCTATCTATCGTCACTTTTAGTGACATCGAATTCAACAAAAAAATCGGAAATACTACAATTATAAAGTATCGATAACTTTTTAAACGTTTCCACTTTTACTTTGCTAGGGTTTACTTCATAATCGCAATAACTAGCCCTTGATATTCCTAGATAAATAGCAACATCTTCTTGAGACATTCCAACTCTTGCACGTAACGACTTCATATTGTTAGTAATAAAAGTTAATTTATCTTTCATTCTTTATCCTCCTTCACTAAACACATTATATGTCACTTTTAGTGACTTGTCAAGAGTTTTTTCACAAAAAGTGACAAAAAACTTGAAAAAATGACACAATTAGTGTACAATTAAGAAGAAAGGAGCTGTCATAATGAACAATTTATCAAAAAATATAAAATTTTTAAGACAACAGAGAAAACTTACTCAAGAAGATATCGCTAATGTTGTAGGTAAAGCTCGTTCATTAATTAGTGCTTGGGAATCTGATGATAGAGATATTACAACAGAAGATATTATTAAGCTTTCAAATTTTTTTAATGTCAGTATGGATGATTTAGTCGGAAAAAATTTGCAATTAAGCAAGCAAGATGATTCTTTTGATGAATTAGAACTACTTTTTTCCAAAAACAAAGATATTTTAACTGATGAAGACAAAGAATATATGAGATTTATTATTGAAAAAAGAAAAAGAGAAATCGATAAACAATTAGGAGAAGAATAAATAATTAGGAGGCGATACTGTTATGATGAAAAAAATTGAAGGTATATTAAAAATAATTTTTTTACTATTAATTTCAATATTAGTAATAATTATAATTATCCAAAAGATAGAAACTCAAAAAAATGAAAATACGAGTAAGTATATATCTTGGTGTAGAAATGATTATTTAGGAAATGATTATCCTTCACAGGAGTGGTTAAAAGAATGTTTTAACAACTACCAAACACTAGAAAAAGATTTAAAAAAATAGGTACGCTAGTACAGGTACTTATAAATAAAGGAGTGTATTAGCAATGAACTTATATAATTTAATATATGGAGAAATCTCACAACAAGATTTATTAAACAACTACAATGCTACAATAACATATGAGGTTTTGCCAGAAAGTATTAAAGGTTGTGTTTTCAACTATAAAGGAATTAACAACATTATGATCAATAAAAATCTATCATACTATATGAAAAGAAAAACTATTATCCATGAATTAGCACATATTGAATTAAATCAGTTAAATCAATCTAACAAAGATTTAATTGCATTAAAGATTAATAAATACGAAGACGAAGCAGATAAATACGTAAACTTTTTATTACATTGTAGTAAAAATGAAAAAATAGAATGGTGGGAATATTATGAAAAAAATAGAAATAATTAACGGTCCTATAGGAGTTGGTATTGCTTTAATAATAATTCAATTACTTATTGGAATCGAATTAAAAGGTGAATTCTTCTATTTATTAGGATATCATCTTGTAGGAATAGCCGGTATTTGTTCCTTAATAGATGGTATTATAAAAATTAGAAAGAAGTCTAAAAACAAATAAAAAAAAAAGACCTAGTGCTGTAACACTAGATCAAAAGTACAGAAATAAAATTTTTACCCGACAAGACAAAAACTTTTTTCTGTACTCCAATTATAGCAAATAAAAATTTAAAATGCAATAAAAGGAGTGATATTATGCCAATATACGTAGAAAAAATTAAAGATAAAACTACTGGAAAAATGATTGAAAAG
>CALVKI010000042.1 GCA_944332635.1 uncultured Bacilli bacterium | reverse complement strand
TATCCTTTCAAATCTCTATTTCCCCAAGGTGACTTTGCAACTTGCTCTAGCAATTCTTTCATTGTTTCCGATGTGGTATCGATTAATACATAATAATTTCCTTCATCCATATCGGATGATACTTGATCACTACTACCACACAATAAATCCCCACTTAACCAACCAACTTTAACTGCATTGACATATTCTTTTGAAATGGTAATTAAACTATCTTTTCTAAAATTTTCAATCATTCTACTAATAGCCGGTATCGCAACCATCATTAATATACCCAAAATGACAATAACTGTTAATAATTCTATTAAGGTAAAACCATTTTTATTTTTTACCTTTATTATATTGTTCCTATTTCTCATCATCTTTACCACCTATCTTAAACTATATATATAATTATATATGGTTTACATATTGCCTGTCAATACAATACACAGGGATTTATCAGTTTTAAATTGTAACTCTACATAATGAGAAATTCTATCAATATACTATAATTAATAAAGCTTCTCATAAAAGATTTATTTATCCTCATAAGAAACAACCTTCATATTCAACTGTAGATTTTATAACATGTGCTATTGTTTACTTTAGATATAAACTATTAATAATTCAAACTGATAATGGACAAGAGTTTATGCATATAAAGAAAACTGATAGACTTCATCCTCTTGATGTATTATTAAATGAATTAGATATTAGGCATCAATTAATTAAACCTAGAACTCCAAGACATAACGGCAAAGTAGAAAAAAGTCATAGAAATGATCAAAATAGATTTTATAATTATTTAAAATTTAATTCTTATAATAATTTAATAAAACAAATGAAAAGTTATTTAAATCGTTCTAATAATATTCCTATGCAAGTACTAGATTGGATTTTTCCTATTGAAAAAATGTTTTAAAAAAAGCTAGTGCTAACGCACAGCTTCCTAATTAATATTTTTTATAACTTTTTAGTCTCACATCATTGACAAACGCACAAACAAGATAAAAAGAAAAAAATTATCCTATTTAGTAATCCTAAAGGCATAACTTTCTTCATCAAAAAAATTTTCTTCACCATATACGGAATATATATTGAAAGGACGATAAGCTATCAAACTACCATTCTTGATATAATAATAAACTGAATCTAAATAATCATAATCCTCAATATCTCTCCAAGACAAGAAACAATCATAATCACACTCTTGAGCAGCAAAATATCCATTGTCCACCTCAGTTTGATAATATTTTTTTAATTGTGATTCTATTTTTTTACTAACCTCTGCTTCAGAAACATGAAACAATGATAATATTTCCTCACTATCCATTAATGTTTGATCATCTAAATCAAAATTATAAGTATGAAATGTAATATCAGGAAAAGTATACCCCTCACGATAATCTGTCATTCGAAGTAATACTGACAAAATTTTTCCATTTAGTTGAGAATTATAAACAATCAAATTATTTTTGTTTTTTAAAAATGATTGAGCATATGTCTGAATTGTTTGATTTACCAACCTTGCATCATTACTATCAATATTAATATAAGGTATTTCATTATGCATACCTTGATTATTAATAGAAGTATCCATTGTATAAACTAAATATTGTGATTTATCTTCCTTAATATAATTATAATTACTATAATAATTATTATAAAGATAATAACCAATCAATAAAAAAATAAAAATAAGAACACAACACCAAATAATAATTCTTTTCAACTTAAAAGAAAAATGAAAGGAAATTTTTTTATTTTTATGATTAATATTTTTCTTTGTCTTAACTGGTTTACTTTGAACAACTCCGAACATAAAACCTCCTAATTAACCCCATTTATTCTCATAATTCCCCAAATAGGTCGATATTTATAAGTACTAGAAATTTTGACTCCACCCTCCGGATACGGTCTTGAATTACTAGCATGAACCATTTCTTCACCATTACCAGTAAGTATTCCAACATGTCCTTCATACATAACTATATCCCCAGCTTTAATAGAACCATCAGTAACTAAAGTATATGTATTTGTTGCCTCCCATTGTGCATCTGTTGTCCTAGGTAATTGAATTCCAAAATGTGAAAAAACACCCTGAACAAAGCCACTACAATCAGTAGGGGTATAAGGTTTTTCACCATTCCAACTACCTCCATAAACATACTGTTGTCCAACAAATTCTAATGCATATGCAGCAATTGCTTTACCAGTTGTACTACCTGTACTACTATCAGAATTAACATCTGGATCATCATAATCACTAGGAAGCAAAATAAAACTTTGAGGTCCTTTATCAGTTGTAGACACATATGTACTATTTTGTTTCTTTAGTACTTCCTTAGAAACTCTAGCTGTTTTCCAACAAGAACCAAGTTGAAATGTTCCAATATCATTAGGAACTAATCCAATAGTCAAATCTACTAAAAATGGAACAAAAAAACATAATAACGCCGCAAAAAATTTATTTAATAAACTTTTTTGTTTCTTCTTATCATCAGGATTAACTAACAACTGAGTAAATTGAATAGCCAAAGCAACCATTAATAAAATTGGAACAACCAACTGAATTAAATCTAAAATCTGCCTTGTAATATCCAAAATTGTTAATAATCCATAATCTGTGCAGCAAGTTCCTAATGCTTCACTACAATCAAGAATCTGCACAAAATTACTCATAATACCACCCCACTATTTTTTTACACTAACTGAAATTCCGTCTCCCACTTCAAAAAACTCAGTATCATATTTTTTATTTTCTTTTAAATAAACAATATAATCTTTAATTTTTCTAACTAAAGCACGTAAGTTTTTACTTTTAATTTCATATTCTTCTTTGTCAACCATACCATGAAATTTCAAATTATCAGTAATAACTGCTCCACCTGAAACTAAATTATACTCAAAAAATTCAAAAAATTTTATATTTTGTGCCTTTGCCGCATCAATAAAAATTAAATCAAATTTTTCATCTAACTTTACATTAAAAGCATCATTATAAATTAAAGTAATTCTATCTTCTAATCCCAATTTCTTTACATTTTTTAATGCTTCCAAATATCTAACTTCATCACGCTCAATAGTTGTAATTTTAACATTAGGATCAACAAATGCCATCATAATAGCAGAATACCCAATAGCAGTACCTATCTCCAAAATATTCTTAATATGATTTTTTAAAATAAATGTCGTTAAAAATTCAATTCCTTCATCTAACATAATGGGAACATTATTTTTCTCTGCATACTGTCTCATTTCACGAATTACTGTATACTTATCTACCATATCCAATCACCTTTATCTTTAATTTCTTGTACCATAGCTTCATGCTCTAATAATGTACTAGTATAAAAAATATTACCATTTTTATCAGCAACAAAATATAAATACTCACTATCAGTAGGTTCAATACTTGCCTTCAAACTAGATAAACTAGGATTACAAATAGGACCTATAGGCATTTGACCTCTCATATTAGATGCTCTTGTATTATAAGGATTAACAGTTGCAAATTGAGCCGTAGTTAAATCACTGGTCATAGGATATTGTAATGCATAATATGTTGTAACATCACTACCCAAGTTCATATTAGCAGCAATTCTATTTTCAAAAATACCAGCAATCATTTTACGATTTTCGATATTAGTTCCTTCAAGCTCCACTAAAGAAGCCATAGTCATATAATAATGTATATTATCTTGAATTTGACTCCTATATGGCTCAAGTTCTTTTTTCATCTCATTTAACATAGTTTCAACTATTGTAGAAACACTAACATCTTTATTATCAAATTGATAAGTGTCAGGAGCTAAATATCCCTCCAAAGGATAATAAATTCCTTCTTGAAAAATAGAATCTGTCAAGAACCAATACTTCTGTTTTAAATCATTCAAAAAAACCCTATCATTTAAAGTGTTTAAAACTTCTGCCTCAGAATGATTTGTTGCCTTAGCAATATCCCTAGCATAATCAGTAATTCGCATACCTTCCTTAAAAGTAATAGTAATCGCATCAGGATTATACTTACTACCAGAAATCAACTCATAAATAATATCTTCCATTGACATATCTTTTCTAAATAAATATGTAGATGCCTGTAAATACAAATTTCCTTTACTTTTGACAGTAATAGTAAATAGCAATTCACTACGTATTAAATTATTTTCTTTTAATATTTTTGCAATTCCAGTAATTCCGACACCACTCGGAACAACAATTTCAATATCTTCATGATTATTTCTATCGACTGGACTCGCTAAAAACAAATAAACTGCCGCTAGCAAAATTAAAAGAGACCCCATTATAATCAAAAAAATTAGCAATGGTTTTGGTCTTCTCCTTACTACCATAAATACCCCTCCAGAAAAATAAAGAGCTATTGCTCACTATCCTGATTATTATTTGCTTGTTTTCTAACTTCCTCTTGTAAAGTTTCAAGAATTGTTTCAATAACTTTCCACTCTTTATCTGTCTCTATAGCTTCTAATTTACTATGAGGATCATTAGGATCATAAATAGAAGCATACACTTCAACATTACCTTCAGTGTCTTTAGTATTATCTGTATATACAATATAATTTTTATGAGTTTCTTCACTTTCAAAGGTAAATAAAACATCATAAACTATTTCATTACCAGCCTCATCAATCATTGTAAAACTATTTTTCTTCATTCTGTTTTCTCTCCTTATCTAAAAATGTTTGTAATATTATAGTCGCTGCTACACTATCTACTACTTTCTTTCTATTTTTTCTAGAAACATCAGCATAAATTAACATATCAGTAGCACTCTTTGTAGATAATCTTTCATCTTGTAAATACACAGGAATAGTTAAAACTTTCTCTAATTCTTTTTGAAATTTCAAACTAAGTTCACCCTTAGGTCCAATAGAATTATTCATGTTTTTAGGAAATCCTAAAACAACAGCATCTATTTTTAACTCATCAACTAAACAAACAACTTCTTTAACTAACCTTTTATACTCTTCTTGATGACGAATAACCCCATAACTAGATGCAATCATTCCTAGAGAATCACTAGTTGAAATACCTAAGGTACGACTACCTAAATCAAGTCCTAAATATTTCATTTATGATTTTTATAAAACTCCCGTAATAAAACCTCTATAATTTTTGCTCTATCAATTTGTTGTATTTTATTGCGAGCATCCTGATAACTAGAAATATAACCAGGATCCCCACTAATTAAATATCCAACAATTTGATTACTAGGATTATATCCACGTTCTTCCAAAGAAACCCATACATCCTTAAGAACATCACTAATGAAACAATTATCGATTTCCATAATATTAAATAGACTAGTCTTATCTGGAGACATAATATCACCTCACTATAATATACCTCTATTTTAACATTGATTAAAAAGTATTACAACAAAAAAAAGAATATTCCAAATAGAACATTCAGCTAAACTGTATAAACAAATGCCATATAAATAGCAAATACCAAAAAAATACCCGTAATAATCAAACCATTAATTCTTTCAAACCAAGTACTCTTATCTTTGACTCCTAAAGCTATAGACATTAAAGTTCCACCAATAAGTCCACCAATATGAGCGAAATTATCCACCCCAGACATAAAAAATCCTAAAATTAAATTTAAAAGAATTAAGGGTATAATTTGACTTTTAATGACATTTCCTAAGTAAACACGATAATGATATCCAAAATAAACTAGAGCTCCCATAAGTCCAAAAATAGCACCACTAGCTCCAACAGACGCATAATTTCCAAAAATCATAGAAAACAAAGCTCCACTAACACCAGCAATAAAATAAATAGCTAAAAATTTAAATTTACCTAAAAAACTTTCTACCTGAGAACCAATAACATATAATGCATAACAATTAAATAATAAATGCACAATACCACCATGTAAAAATATCCCTGTAAGTAAACGATAAATTTGTCCTTCACGAATTGCTGGACCCCAAACAGAAAAGTTTGCAATTAAATCATTATATAGGCCAAACAAAACAGGTACTATATATAAAATAGCATTAATCGCAATTAACCAATATGTAATCATCGGAAATTTATTTTTAAAGACTGCATTTATCTTTTTAGCGTCCTTCTTATTATGTTCATTAATATCGCTAGTAATCTTAGCAAATAATGCTATACCTTTTTCATTAAACTTCAACTTTTTAGTAAGATCAGGAAATTCTTTTTTTATAACATCACTTTTTTTAAAGTCATCTTCTGTATCAATCTTAATACACTCTACATTAGGAATAGAATGAATATCTTGACTTACATTATCACCTAAATCTAAAAATATACTTAAAGTATTCATATGAAAAGATAAAGTTTTCTTTTTTATTTTTTTAACAATTCTTTTCGTCTTAAATATATCAAAATTAAATTGCTCATCATTATGAATATAATTAGAAACAATTCGTATAACTTTATAATCTTGATCAAGGTTTTCCAACCAAATTTCATTTTCGACTCCCTGTAAAATAATAGGATTATAATTTTTGTCTATAATAAAATAATGAAGTAATTTCATCACAAGTATATTTTTGTCATCCATTAAAATTTCATTTTCCATCTAATCCCTCCAAAAATACTAATAATATTATATACTAAAACATAAAATAAAGAAAGAGGTGTTTTATGAAGAGATTTATAAAATTTATAATAATTTTATTCCCTTGGTTTTTATCATCCTTAATCCCCATTGATAAAAACTATTATAAAAACTTAAACCTTCCATGGTTTGCTCCACCATCGTTTACATTTGGTATTATCTGGACAATTTTATACATATTAATCGCCATTAGCATATACAAAATAACAAATAATAAAAAGGATATACCCAATTCATATAAGTATACCTTACTATTTAATTATATTGCAAATCAAAGTTTTCAACCACTATTTTTTTACTTTAAAAATAATTTTTTAGGATTTATTTCCTGTATTATAACATTTATTACTTCATTATTTCTATATAAAGAAACAAAAGATTTAAATAAAAATTGTGCTAAATTTTTAACTCCATATATTATATTTACCTTATATGCTACTATACTTTCATTATCTATTTATATATTAAATATTAATTAATATGATTACTATAATCTCTAGCTATTTCTAAATACTTATTTAATTGCTCCTCTAATTCTCTAAAATGATCTTTACAATAAGTAAGATTTTTTTCTTTACTTTTTAACTCATGTTTATAAGCAATATCAGCAAAACTCATAAATCCTAAATATTTAGCATCACTCTTCATTGAATGAACTAAAATAGAATAATTTTCCATGTCTCCAGCATTCAAATACTTCTTTAGATTAGAAAACTTCTCATCTATTTCTTCTAAATAATCATGAAGAGTCATATGATACATTTCCATATCACCCAAAAGTTCTAAAGCATGATCAATATCAATACCATGACTTCTCAAATAGTTTTCATTATAAATCGGTATATTAGTTGAGCAATTATCTACATTAACATTTTCTTCTATATCTAAAATTTCAGTTGCATCAAACAACTTTCTAGTATCAGAATCACTTAAATGAAGAAGTTTTGCAAAAACGCGAATCAATTCTTCCTTCTCTATTGGTTTAGCTAAATATTCATCAAAACCTTCACCAATATACTTTTCTCTCATACCAGTAATAGCATTAGCAGTAAGAGCAACAACAGGAATGGAAAAATTAGGTAAAGACTTTAAGCGATGCAAAGTCTCTGTACCACTCATTTTAGGCATCATATCATCAAGTAAAATAATATCATAAACTTCACCAGACATAATTTTCTCTAAACAAAGATATCCACTATCAACACATTCAACATTTGCATGATAACGAGTTAATAATTTCTCTGCAACCTTTAAATTCAATGTATTATCATCAACTACTAAAATACGATAATCAGATAAATTGAGATGCGTTAAATTTGGTCCAGACTCCTTCTGTAAAGAATTTTCATCTTCAATAGGTTGATCTAAAATAATAGTAAATTTAGAACCTTCACCATAAACCGTATGAACAATAACTTTTCCACCCATCAATTCAACAAGCTGCTTTGTAATTGCTAATCCAAGACCAGTACCTTCAATTGTAGTATTACGATCTTCTTCCAATCGCTGAAATTTAGTAAATAACTTATCAATATTTTCTTTTTTAATACCACGTCCAGAATCTTCAACCGAAACAATTAAACGACAACGTTTTTCATTATTAACACAATTAACTTCATAACGTACGAAACCTTTATCTGTATATTTACTTGCATTACTTAAAAGATTAGTAACAACTTTTTTTACATTTGTATGATCACCATATAATACTTTAGGAAGATCAGGAGCAATATATACTTGAAAATCAAGTCCCTTCTCATTCATTCTAGGCTTAATTAACTTAGCAAGACTAGAAAACAATTCAGGTGCATCATAAGGAGAATTAGTAATCTCTAATTTACCAGCTTCAATCTTAGATATATCTAAAATACCATTAACAATCTCTAACAAAGTATTAGA